>NZ_JAYGHW010000025.1:0-21335 GCF_034932185.1 Spirulina sp. CCNP1310
AGTGGGAAGTGGGGAATGGGGAATGGGGAATGGGGAATGGGGAATGGGGAATGGGGAATGGGGAATGGGGAATGGGGAAGGGGGAATGGGGAATGGGGAACGGTTACATCCCTACTCTTTTATCTCTACTCTTTACTTCCTACTCCCTACTTCCTACTCCCTACTTCCTACTCTCTTCTGCTTACGGGCCAAATAATTGGCTCATTCGCCCGCGAATCCATTGCAGGGGATTTTCACTGAAGCGCTGGGCTTCCGCCTCGTCAGCCATCAACAAATCTTTGCGGGATTCTAGTTCGGCTTGGTGGACATGGAGCGCTAGGGCGATATGTTCGCCAATGTCTTGATGTTGTTGGAGGAGGAAGCGTAGCCCTTCTTGATCAAGGACAAAAAAGGTGGTTTCCATGGTGGTGCGCACTGTGGCGGTGCGAGAAATGCCGAGGAGCAAGGAGAGTTCACCAAAAAACGTGCCGGATTTCAAGGTGGTGAGAAATTTATCAATTTTTTCCACATAGATTTCCACTTCACCATTGAGGATCACAAAAAACGAATCCCCTGGCTCTTCCTCCCGAAATACGATGGTTTGGGCGGGGAATGTCCGACGGTAGCCCCGCTGAATCAATGCGCGGAGATCCTGCTCCTCCAGGTTTTGGAAGTAGGGGATGGTTCGCAACAGGGTGGGGAGGTCGATGGTGCTGTTCTCGGTGATCACGGCCCGCAGTTGGCGCGATCGCCCCACCAACTCCTGAATCATCGTCACCGTATAACCGCCCTTTTGGGCCTGATTTTGGCGTTTGGCCTGAGCCATCTCCGCCTCCAGTTGCCCCATCTGTTCCTTTAAGCTGGCTTGACTGGCGGAAATCACCGCCCCCATGCGTTGAAAGACTTGGGTGAGGGTTCCTAATTCGTCCTGCCGTTGGGCAATGCTGTCGAGGGTGAAGGCTTGGAAACGGTTATTTTCAATGGCGATCGCCGCATTATTCAAGCTTTCAATGGGGCGCACAATCCAGCGGGCCACCCCTAAACCAATGGCAATGGCGGCGATCGCCAACACCAACCCCACCCAGGCCGTTGAGCGAATATTCGCCAAAATAATATTCTGAAAATCCGTTTCCGGAATCGCCACGACCAAGACCCAATCTAAGCCATAGGGATCTTGAAACCCCTCCACCCCCACAAACCGTCGAACCCCATCCACCTCCAGAGTTAGAAAATCTTCCTGACCCACATTCTCCCAACTGCCCTCGTAATAGTCGAGTAAGTGAGCCATCAAAGCACGATGGGCGGGGTTCTCCAGATCATCGGCCATCACCCGCCCTAACCCATCACCCTGGGGAACCGCCATCGGTTCATCGGTGGAAGTGGCCACGATCGCCCCATCCCGCTCCAAAATAAACGCATCCCCGGAAGGACTCACCTCTAGCTCCTGAAGGAATTTTTGCAAATCCGTGAGGGCCACATCAATACCAAACACCGCAAATAGGGAACCATCGGGGCGATACAGGCCTTCAGCGGCGGTAATTCCCAATTCCTGGGTTGAGGAGTAGGGATAAACCGCACTCCAGGTACTATTGGGCTGATCTAATGCCATAACCTTTTGATACCAAGGCCGCTCGCGGGGATCATAAAGGCCACTGCGCAACACATTCTGCCGTTCTCCTTGGGGATTAAGGGCATAGATCACCCGCATTGGCGCAGTGGTTTGATCTCGAATTTGGAGAGTGGGCTGGCCATCAACCTCAAGAATGCCGAGAAAAATCCCCGCTGGTGTGCCGAAATAGCTATTCTTCACCAGCCCCGGCTTTTGAGTCAGTTGCCACAGGAATAACTCCATGGCAGGGATGTCGGCTAAATCCTGTTCTTCATAGCCAACGACAAAGGAGCGTAACTGCATTTGCGGCCGGGCCAGTACTGCCCCTACATACTGGTGAATGGAGCGGGTCGCCCCTCGGCTAATATCTTCAGCGAGGGCTTGGACAGAACGGCGGCCATTGTTGTAAGAAAAGAAACCACTGAGGACGACGGTGGCCAAGATCGGGGTGACGATCAAAACAGGTAGCGTGTGACGGATGGAAAAAGAGGGCATAAACGGAGAGTGGGGGCGAAAAAGTTGGGGAGGGCGAAAAATGAGGTCATCGGATCAAAAAGAGAAGATGGCGGGAAGTTTAGCGTTCTCCTTCACTGCTCACTGCTCACTGCTCACACCTCACTGCTCACTGCTTCAGCACGATTGCATCAATTGTTGGCGTTGCCCGGCAAAATGGAGCAGATTCACCCCTAATTCTTGGGCGGCGCGGAAGGTGGCATTTCCTAAGGGAAAGGGGCGATCGCCCAACCAAGCAGAACTTAAGGGGCCAAAAATCACCACCAACCCCCCCGCAGCGGCCACAAACACCGCTTCACCTTCAATCATCGGCAGGAGTGCCAGGCTAAAGGGGGCGCGGCGCAGGGGATGGGGGCTGTGGGGAATGGCCACAAAACTCGCTCCAAACTGGTTAGCCAACGCCATCAGATCGGGATGGGTTTGGGGGATTTGGGCAATGAGTTGTCCTTGGATGGCGCGAAATTCTGAAGCAAGGTCACTGCGAACCGTGGCTAGTTTGGGATCCTGTTCGGCGGCGCTCATCGCCCGCTGCAAATCCCGATAAATCTCCAGCAATTCCGCCAATGCCATTCCCGGATTGGTGATCTCCACAACAAGAGTACCCCCCGCCTCCCAATGGCGAGCCAAGGCCCCTAGGGTGACTTCGCTCCAAGGGAGGGGGTTCTGGCAATAGAGCAGACCGTAGCCCATCAACGCCTCCCCCTCGCCCTCTAAACCCAAGGCTGCGGCTTCAATTTCAAGATGGGGAGCAAGGCCAGGCAGAATGGTGATTAAATCTTGCCAGGCGGTGAGTAGATCGGGATTTTCCCCCCAACAACCAATGCGGAGGAAATGTTGAGGGCGCGATCGCACCTCCTGACGGTGGAGTAAATTCGGCTCCCCCACCCCCGGATCAAAAACATCCAACGCATTACGCAACTCCACCGGCTGACCCATAGGGGGCAGCAAAATCCGGCAGAGTTCGAGATCCACCCCTTGGGGGAGGGTATTTTTTTCATCAATGCGAAAGGTTTCCTGAATCACCGGCAGGTCAGACCGACGGCTGAGGGTATCGGGATCCACATGGCGAATCACCAGATAAATCCACAGGGGTTCCCGGCCAAAATTCTCCGAAGCCAACCGAAAGGACATCGGCTCGGTGACAACAATAAAATTACCCTGGGGATCAATGGCCATCCCCGGCTGAATTTCCACCCAGCGACCATCTTGGTACTGCGATCGCACCGCCGCCGGAGGCGGAATCACCCGCACACCCAAGCCCTGAACAATGCCCCCACCATAGAGGGCTTGATACTGAAAACCTTGGCGTTGACGGTGGTATTGGTGCGCCAATTGCCACCGCTCCGCATTCATGAGCAACCCATCGGTCACTTGTAGCCGCTGAAAAGGCTTTAAGGGAGGAGGAGACCAATTAGACATCACGCCGCCATCCCCTTAACATCTCGGTCACATTGCGCCATTTCCACTGATAGACCCATGTTCATCCGTAATCTCACTTATGTATAACTCATAACTACAAAATGCTGGTTTTTCTCGCTCGATCACCTGACGCACTAAACCAGGATCAACCGTAAAATCATCAGGAGGCCGCAATTGCACTAAAAAATGGTAAGCTTGCCCGCCACCGACAATCGCCTCTCGGCCCAAGCGCGTTTCTCCCAAAACCAACCCTCTCCCTCCCAATTCGGTAATTTCAATGGCGGGGCGATCTCCTTCCTCTAGTGGTAAATCGGTAAATAAATGAATAGCATAACGGAGTCCTCGCTTCGTACCCCGCCAACGATAGAGTTGGAGAGCGCCAGCAATCAGTCGCCGTTGCCTTGCTAAACTCAAACTTGAGGTCAGCGGCCAGCCTACCCAATGGGCTAAAAACGGTAACAGTGCATCTGGAGCGGTGCGGGGATCAAGATAGGCCCACAAACTATTTAGCATTTGAACGTTCGGTTCAAATGCTTGTTCAAAAATCTTTAAGAATCGCCCGACAAAATCCACATCCCGATAGAGGCTGGGGACAAAGTTCAGGTAGAGACTGCGGGGACGCACCAACAATTCAAACTCAGCGGTCTGCTCATAGGTTTGGGTCGTCGTTGTCGTGCTGTAGCTGACGGTGAATTGACCCCGGTAGTCCAATTGCAAGGGCTGCCCCCCCGGTCTCCCCTGGGGGGCTTCAAAAAAATCCGCCGCAATCTGGAAATACAGCACCACTTCCAACCGGCCATGGCCCGGCAGTTGATGCCCTTCCCCCCCCACCTGACACCATTGGGGCGGGAAGTCGCCTCGGGTTTGCCATTCAATGGTGATCGGATCAGCGGTTTGGTTTTCCAATCGCACCAAGAGTTCACTGGGTTCGCCTGGGTAGATGGCGAGAATACAACCTTCGCGGGTAAGGGAGGAGGGGGCCGCCTCACCCATGAGGGCCACCGCTGTTTTGCTTTGCCCGATGCGCTGATGGCGACCCTCTGGCAGGCTCATGGCTGTCAGTTGAATCTGAATCGGGAAGGTGTCGCGGGTTTGGGTCATGATGGCTCACTAGGAGTTAGGGGAGTGAGGAGTGAGGAGTGGGAAGTGGGAAGTGGGAAGGAACTTGCTCTTTTCTCACTTCTCTTTTCTCACTTCTAAATAATGTTGATGACATGGCTAGAGCGGAGGCTATCATCGCGCCAGGAGCAAATTAACCCTAGGGGGCCGGGATCGATTTGGGGGTCTTGGGGGAGGGTGCGGAGCCATTCGCCATCGCGGCGTTCCAGCTTAAACAGTTGTAATGTGCCGAGATACCGTACTCCTTCTTGACCCTGAAAACGGGTAATGATGTCGGAGGCATAGACGGGGCGGCCAAATTCCCAACCCTGCCCTGCTTGGCCGCCGGTAATCGGGTTGAGGAATTCATAGAGTTGGGTTTCGAGGCGTTGGCGGATCTGCTGGCGGGCGATGGGGTCGCGGTATTCGGGTTCGAGGGCGACTTCGATCTGTACGCCTACGCCGACATAGTTGGGTTCACAACAGCGGACTTCTACGCCGATTAACCGCCGCTCATCGAGGTAGCCCAGCACGGATTCAATTAGGAAGGGGGAGAGGCTGAGTTGTTCGGGGGCGGTTCCCGATGAGGCGATCGCCCCTGCGTCAATATTGGGGACGAGGACTAACTGCACGGTTCCGGCATCTTCTTTGCGGATCGTGGGTAAACAGCGGGCGCGGGCGATCGCCCCCTGGCCCGCCTGCAATGCGAGGGTTTCAAAGTCTTCGGTGGTGACGGCGCGATCGCGGGTGCGCAATAACTTCGGCACGCGCAACACCGCCCCCTCCAATGTCTCCCCATCGGCCCCATCGCGGGCGGCGGTGTGGTTCGTCACCTGGGCTACATAGGGAACTGCTGATTTAACAATCCGGATTGTCTCCCGCTTGACATTGCCCCGTTGGCCGCCGCCAGTCCGGTAGGCCACCATTGTCAGCATTGCGCCCCGGGGGGGAACTGCGCCATATTGTTGTTCCCCTTGGCGGGGGGCGGTGGCCAGGGCGGTTCCAGCAGCGGCGGCCAGGGCCGGCGGTTGTCGCCATTGTGCTGTTTGGGCCAGGAGTTGCCCCGGTTCTTGGATCAGGGGGCCAAATTGAATTTCGCCAGTACGAGAATCAAGGGTGTAATGGAGATCCCCCGGCCCGGAGTCGGCAAAATCCGCCACTTCCTGCCAAATTTGCGGCAAACTTCCCGGCGGAGTCACCCGCAGGTATTCCCCCTCACGGCGGGGCAAAATCGGTGCGCCCATCAGGGTAAATTTCTGCCCCGGTGTGCCGTCACTTTCCCCCAAAATTTCATGGGTAATGCGGGCGGATTGGGTGGCGATGGTGGTTCCGCCGAGGGAACGGCAAGCTAGGCCGACAATGCGGGGGGAATTGAGATAGCCCGGCTGTTGGGCGGCTTGGCGCTCATAGACGCAGCGCACCCATCGCCCTTGATAGGTGCCGAAGGTTTCCACGGGCCAGGCCTGGGGACAATGGAGGATGACATCTTCCCCTTGTAAGGGGTTGCCGCCGTTGCGGGTGACATCACTAAAGCTAAAGCCTTCGGTGTGGTCGTCGGTTTCCTGGAGCAGGATAGGAACCCAGCGGCTGCCCGTCCAAGCCTGCCAATGGCGGGGGGGCTGTTCGGGGTTAATGCCGGTGGCGGTGGCGGCTTCCCCTCGGAAAGTGACGGCGATGACGTTGCCGGCGATCGCCCCCTCTCCTTCAAACACCAAATAAAAACAATTCCCCTCCTCCGGCTGCGGTTCATAGAGGCTGAGTTCCAACCCCTCCCAATCCCCCGTGGGCAGCATTGTCCAAGTTCCACTGAGGCGATCGCGCAAAATTTGCGGCCGGTCTTCAACGATCGGGGTCGTGAGTAAATGGCGCAGACGAGGCACACCCACGGTCAAGGGTTCATCAGTACTAAACACCACCGCTTCCTCGCTTTCCGTGCGCACCGTTGCCACCTCCACCCCAGCGGCGATCGTATAGGGTTCCGGTAAAGAGGCACTGAGATAAAACGTCACATCGGTTTGGGCCGGGCGCGGGGGCTGTAAGCGAATCCCCAATAACTCTAAAAATGTGATGTAGTGACGCTCCGGCACCTGATTAAACCGCATCAGCATCTGATCCGTGAGCCAGGCAAACAACTCCACCATCGTGATCCCTGGATCACTGGGGTTTAAGTTCGTCCATTCTGGGCAGTAGCGGGGAATCCGCAACAGGCATTCCTGCACCAAATCCTCAAAGGTGCGGTCATCCAGGTTCGATTTGGGGAGGTTGGGGAGAAAATCAAATTCCATGGTGGGGGCGGGGCCTTAGTTGGGGGGCAGGAGATAAAAGGGATAGACTAGGCTGCGAGAATCATGTCTCTCTTTCAGATGGTATTGGATGGTAATATCGAGGCGGCCCCGTATCGGGTCTGGCTCCGTGAACACCCCATCGAGTTCAATGCGGGGTTCCCACTGGCGCACCGCCTCCTCGACATAGAGCCGCGTTAATAATAGGGTTTGGCTGTTCATCGGCGCGAACACCAACTCTGACAGCCGTGAGCCAAAGTTGGGACGGTAAACCCGCTCTCCCAACCGGGTCGTCAGGATGAGATAGATCGATTCTTCAATGTTGTGGTGTTGATCGCTCAGTTGTAAACTGCCCTGAACATTGCAGTGCAGGGGAAAAGCGGGGCTAGAACCAACAAGGTTTGAGGAATTAGGCATGGGACACGGGCAGGGAGAGCCTTCACTCTAGCGAAGGGCGAGGGATTTCTCTACTCGCCAAAAGTCGAGTTTTTGCCCCAAAAGAGAGCGATCGCCGCCAAAGTGTTACAGAATTTGAAGCTTCTTGACTATTTTTCAAGTGCAATGAGAGAGCTAGGGTAAACTATGCCTTGAGTCACAGGCAGAAATGGCCTGGGGTACTGTCTCAAGCTAGCCGCTTCTGGCAGTGGGCGAGAACGCCGCTCTTCCCTCTCTGGTTACAGGATAGGGAACCGATACTACACTACTTGTCGGTGTTAGGCTTCGGTTGCGTTCAGTCAAAATAACCCCATAACATACAGAACACTCGCTAAGGAGTCGATCCCTTAATGTCTCATAGCGTAAAAATTTACGATACCTGCATCGGCTGCACACAGTGTGTCCGTGCTTGCCCCCTAGACGTGCTCGAAATGGTGCCTTGGGACGGCTGCAAAGCTTCCCAAATCGCATCATCCCCGCGTACCGAGGATTGCATCGGCTGCAAACGTTGCGAAACGGCTTGCCCCACCGACTTCCTCAGCGTTCGAGTGTATCTAGGAGCCGAGACGACCCGCAGTATGGGCTTGGCCTACTAAGCTCCTGTCATCCAGGTTTCCAAATTTTAAGGGTAGGAATCGCGTTTTTATGAGCGTGGTTGCTACCCTTCGTTATTTAGCCCCCCAAGAGCCATTTCGCCAAGGGTGGACGGGCGCTCAGGTGCATGAGGTAAATGCCGAAGGCGCACAGCCCTAAACTTTTGGGAGATGGGGGAAGGGGCGATCGCCCCCAACACCGCTAAATATCCCCGGCTCAGTTCAAACAAGGCAGCGGGCAACACCAAATCCCCTATTGATTAACGACCCCAAAGGCCACCGCCATCCCTAGGGCATAGCCCCAACTCCGCAGTTTTGACCCCATGTTTATCCTTGATACAACGGTGCCGCAAATCTTTGCGCCTATTTTAGCGGGGATGACCGGGGAGGATTTCCACCAGGGCGATCGCCCCCATCCTGGCCAAGGGCGGAATCTCTGGGTACAATGTTTTGTACCGTCTCATTGCTAAACCCACCATCGATACGATCCACGGCAACATCCAAGGCCTCAAACCTAACCAACTCAAGCAGTTAGGGCGACTCTATCAGCAGCGGCTCCCCCAAGACCGCCTCACCACAGCAGAGTTTGCCCAACGGCTAGCGGCCATCAGCACTGATCTGAACCAACCCCTTTGCACCTATATCAATCGCCGGGGCCAGGTGATCCGCGTCGGCATTGGCTTTCCCCATCAAACCCAGATCCCCCCCCTGGAATTGCCCCGCTATGGGGCCAAACGCCTCTGCGGGATTCGCTGCATTGCCACCAATGGCCCCGGCACATTTCCCAGTGAGGCCCACCTCACCGCCATGGTGTTACAGCGTTTAGATGCCTTGATGATGCTGACCTTGACGGGGCAGGGGTTTGAGCGGCGCGGCGGGGGGGCAACGGGTTATGTGGATGTGGCCTATTTGGCCCATTTACTGCCCCAGGGTGCGGATTCCCCCTGGTCTTTATCCCCCGCCATCGATTTGGATACCTTGGTGGAGCAGGATTTTCTCGCCCTGGTAGAAGGGTTAGAAACGGAGTTTGAGCGGGATTTCACTGGCCAAGATGTGGATCAGGATCACGATCGCATCATCTTAATCGGCCTCGATACCGGGGAGCAAAAGGGCCAAGGCATTGCCGATCGCCTGCAAGAACTGAGCCGCTTGGTGGATACTGCTGGGGGGGAGGTGCTGGAGACGGTGATCCAGAAGCGATCGCGCCCTCACCCCCAAACCGTGGTAGGAGCGGGGAAGGTGCAGGATATTGCCATGGCGGCCCAAACCTTGGGGGCGAATTTAATCGTGTTTGATCGGGATCTTTCCCCTGCCCAAACCCGCAATTTAGAGCAGCGCATTGGTTTGCGCGTCGTGGATCGCACGGAAGTGATCCTCGATATTTTCGCCCAGCGGGCCCAATCCCAAGCGGGGAAATTGCAAGTGGAGTTAGCCCAGTTGGAATATCAACTCCCCCGGCTCACGGGGCGGGGTCAAGCCATGTCCCGCCTAGGGGGGGGAATCGGGACGCGGGGGCCAGGGGAAACGAAGCTGGAAACGGAGCGGCGCACGATTCAACGCCGTCTCAACCGTTTACAAAAGGAAGTGAACGAACTCCAAGCCCATCGTTCCCGGATGCGTCAACAGCGGCAAAAGCAGGAGGTGCCAACGGTGGCGATCGTTGGTTACACAAATGCGGGGAAATCGACGCTGATCAACGCCCTCACCAATGCGACGGTCTACACTGCTGATCAACTGTTTGCCACCCTCGACCCCACGACGCGCCGCTTGGTCATTGACAACGAAGATGGCACGCGGTCAATGCTCCTACTCACGGATACCGTCGGCTTTATCCATGAATTACCCCCGGCGCTGATTGATGCTTTTCGGGCCACATTGGAGGAGGTAACGGAGGCGGATGGGTTGCTCCATGTGGTGGATCTCTCCCATCCGGCTTGGCAGAGTCAGATTAAGGCGGTGGAGGGGATTATTGGGGAGATGGAAATCACACCGGGGCCGACGTTGTTGGCGTTTAATAAGTTGGATCAAGTGGAGAGCGAAACGCTGGAATTGGCGAAAAGTCTCTATCCGGATGCGGTCTATGTGGCGGCCCGGGAGCGCATTGGTTTTGAGACGTTGCGCCAACGGTTGTTGGCGTTGGTGTAGGGATCAACAATCAGGTTCTACCCCTACGATGCAACTGTTTTCCTGGCTTATGGAATAAAATGGGTTGGGACTGTAGTTTTCTCAAATGAATATTTCCCTGGGGAATCATGGCGGCAGAAAAACCATTGACGATCGCGGGTTTGGTGTTGAGCGCGTTGACATTCGGTTGGACAATGTATTCGGGGCGAGTGCCGTTACAGGTTTCGCCGCAGAGTCAGTTTATTTGTGCGTTACGACCTGACCCGAATTCTGAGACGGGTCAGCAGGTTTGGACGGTGTTGTATGAAAGGCCGGGTAAGTCGTCGAAGGAGTGGTTATACATGGTGGAGGAGATGGGCGACGATTGGAATACAGATGATCGTTGTTTTAAGATTGCTAATCGCATGAATACCTATAATGATGAGGGGTTAGTTTCGTTTGACTATCGTCCGGATGCGAATACGCCGGAGCAATGGGTGATTTGTGCGCGGACGAAGATCTCGCAAAATTGTTCGTTGGTGGTGACGCTTATGCCGGGGGATGAGACGGAGGCAATGGCGGCGTTGCAGCGGGTGGCGAAGGCGTTGATGCCGGGGAATCCGGCCAGTTATCAAAGTTCGGCGGAGATTACAGTGGAGCAACCGGCGAGTATTCCGTTAACGGGTTTGTTGGATGGTGAAGATGGTGGGGGATGGTGGGGATGGTGGAGCAACCGGCGAGTATTCCGTTAACGGGTTTGTTGGCGGAGGATTGATTAGGCTTTGTGATTGAGTGATTGCCAAAGTTGAGCGAGTCGGCTCTGGGCAATTTGCTCACGATAATAGTTAAGTTGATCGCTGTAGGGTTTACCGTGAACGGCTTGATAGGTTTGGATGTTGCACTGTTCACGGTGGGCCATGAAGTCAAAATTGAGCTTAGTTGTTTTCATCGGTGTGTACTCCTTGGGGTGAGATGATTGTTAGCTGTCCGTAGCCATTAGCGAAGTTAACTTGATTGTAGCCGCGAATCTTGCCGAGCCGAACAATGTGGGTAAAATTCCAGGACACAATCGCATCAGCACGGGCAATGGTGGCGGCGGCAACGTGACCCGCGTCATTGAGTGATTTTGCGTTGACGATGCCAGCGTTGATGTAGGCGTTTTGGAGTTCTAGAATTTCTTCTGTGAGGGGAATGTATTCAATGCTAGTTTCTGGAATTTTGAGCAAAACGGCTTGGACAGGTTCGGGGGCATTGGTGATTTCTAGAAGTACTAAGTCACTTAATAGCATCGTGATTTTGCCTTGTTCAATAGCATGAATCAGGCGATTTGAATCATCACCAACTTTTGCATTGTGACATCCACCAATTACAGAGGTGTCAACGTAGATGCGGGGTTTTGGCTTTGTCATTCATTCTCCTTTAGCACATTGAAAGTGTTAAAAGATTTTACCAGGTGAGCCAGTCTGTATATTCGGCTTGGAGTTTTTCGAGGAGTTTAAAGGCGGTGGTGACGATTTCTTCGGGGTGGGTGAAGTTGCCGCTGGCGAGTTGGGTGGTGATGAATTGTGTTTGTTGTTCGTTGAGGGTGATTTGCATGGGTTTTGGATGTGTTGGATGATTTTGCGGTTAGAGGGGGTTAGGGGGAGGGGTTGAGTTTTTGAAGGATGGTTTTGCGGTTGTTTTGGGCGTTTGTATTATTTGGATTAATTTGAAGAGCTTTATCAACTGATTCAAGAGCTTCCTGATAACGTTCTGCATTTCTGAGAGCGTGGGCGCGATTATTCCAAGCTGCATCAAAATCAGGATTAATGGCGATCGCTTCGTCATAGGAGGCGATCGCTTCTTCGTATTTCTCTAACGCTGCTAACGTAAAGCCACGGCCATACCAAGCATCAGCATAAGCTTCATTAATGGCGATCGCTTCGTCATAGGAGGCGATCGCTTCTTCGTATTTCTCTAAATTGCGTAACGAATTGCCACGGGCAACCCAAGCATTGGCATAATCAGGATTAATGGCGATCGCTCTATCATAGGAGGCGATCGCATCTTCGTATTTCTCTAAATTGCGTAACGAAATGCCACGGTTAATCCAAGCATCAGCATAATTTTCATTAATGGCGATCGCTTTGTCATAGGAGGCGATCGCGTCTTCGTATTTCCCTAAATTGTGTAACGAAATGCCACGGTTATACCAAGCATCAGCATAATCGGGATTAATGGCGATCGCTTCGTCATAGGAGGCGATCGCATCTTCGTATTTCTCTAACTCATATAACGAAACGCCACGGTTAGACCAAGCATCAGCATAAGCTTCATTAATGGCGATCGCTCTGTCATAGGAGGCGATAGCTTCTTCGTATTTCTCTAACTTGCGTAACGAATTGCCACGGTTATACCAAGCGCTAGCATAATCGGGATTAATGGCGATCGCTTCGTCATAGGAGGCGATCGCTTCTTCGTGTTTCTCTAACTCATATAACGAAACGCCACGGTTATACCAAGCGTTAGCATAATCAGGATTAATTGCAATGGCTTTGTCATAGGAGGCGATCGCATCTTCGTATTTCTCTAACTCTACTAACGCAAAACCCTGCTGAAACCAGGTCAAGGCATCATTCGGCCGGAGATCAATTGCCCGCGCAAAATACGGTAAAGCCTCTTGATATTTCTTCTCATTGAGCAACGCTGTTCCCTGCTCATACAAAGCCTGCGCCGTCCCCTCAGCCACCACCGGCAACTGCGCCAACATCGCCGCCAACTCCCCCTGTAACTTCGCAATCGGAACCGCCAACCGAAAATCCCCCTCCTCCTGACCATGTAGCCCAATCACCTCACCCGACATATTCACCAACGGCCCCCCACTCATCCCCGCCGCCGACGTACTCGTATAAGTGATGTCATACCCCTCCGCATTCCCCCCATCCACCCCCGAAATTTTGCCATCAACCACCTGCTGCTGATAGAGTGCCTTCTCACCCCCATCCGGAAAACCAAACAGATACAACGGATCCAACACCTTCACCAAACTCGAATCCCCCAAAGGCAACGCCGCATAAGGACAGCCCTCCCCCGGCGCATCAAACGTAATAATCGCCAAATCCATCCCATTCAGCGACGACTGCACCGCCCGCGCCGGAAATCCCCCCGGACTCACCGCATCCACATCATGGGGCCAAATCGAAATCAAATCACTCGGCTTCACCACATGAGCCGAGGTCGCCACCGTACAAACCCCCGCCTCCCCCGCAATAATAAACCCCGTCCCCTGCCCCCGCTGATCCCCGTAGGTAATCCGCACCACACTCGGCTTAATTTGATCAGGATCAGGCGGCAGTGGGGCCTTTGTAACACACCCCGCCACAACCAACACCATCAAACCACCCAAACCCGTCCACACTGACTGCCACACCATAGCCACTCAACCCGTGAAACCCTACAACTCACAATATTAGAAGTTTTTCCCCGTGCTACATCAGCCATCACACAATCTTCATAAACCGAGCCACACCCCCCTCCCACAGCTTCAGAGAAGGGCGAAAGTCGATCAACGTAGGGGCGTTGGCGTAAGCCTGCCAGAGGCACAAAAATTTTTCGCCCCCACTATTAGGATTACCGTAACAACTCCGCCAGATTATCCACCAACTCATTCACCTCATAATTTTCATCATTAGACAACACAATGATCGTCAGCGGCATCTCCGTATAATGGCGATAAAAAGTGCTAGTGCCATACCAACCACCACTATGCTCCACATAGTCCTCACTCACCTCCCACCCCAAACCATAGGGAAAGGTTTCCCCATCATCCAAAGCCCCCGGCGTAAAGGCTAATTCTAGGGTTTCCGCATCCACCAGATCGCCATTGCGTAAGGCTTGATCATAACGGGCTAAATCGATCACTGAACTAAAAATATTGCCATCCCCGACAATGACTGAAGGCAATGTCGATTGATTTACATTCCCTTTTTTGGAAACGATATAACCCTCAGCCTGATTGGGGATCCGTTGCCCTAACTCTGTAAACACTAAAGTATCATTCATCCCCAAAGGAATAAAGATTTGATCCGCCATAAACTCCGCAAAAGATTGCCCCGAAACCCGTTCAATGATTAACGCTAACAAGGCATAACCACTATTGTTGTATTCAAATTCAACACCGCGATCGCCCTCCGTTTCCTGCTCATTCAACCATTGCAAATGATCCTCAACCGTTAAACGAGCAAACTCCTCATCGGTTCCCTCCCAAGCCCCACCTGTATAATCCGCTAACCCTGAAGTGTGATAGAGCAAATCGGTGATTAAAATCGGATCATCGGGGTTCGGATCGACAAAATCCGGCACATGATCACTCACCGCATCCTCTAACGCCAACTCCCCCGCCTCCATGAGGATTAAAATCCCCATCGCCGTCATTTGTTTCGACACCGAAGCCAAATCAAACACCGTATCTGGCGTAATGGGTCGCCGCTCCAGCACATTGCTAAAACCATAGCCCTTTTGCCAGATTTCCCCATCATTGAGAATCAACACGGCAACACCGGGGCCATTGTCCCAAAGGCTATCGGTGACGAGGCGATCAATGGCCGCTGTCGTCTGATCTCCAATCGCAAGCTCCGATAAACTGACCAATTCAGGCTCTGATGTCCTTAAGGGTAGGGCGGCACAACTGGATAACCCTAAACTGCTCAATAGACAAAGTTGGGTCATCAATAGGGGGGCGATCGCTCTTGATTTGAGATTCATAGCAAATTTTAAGAAAAGTGGGAAGTGGGAAGTGGGTTATCTCCATTATGCTGAGATTTTTCCGGTAAGCTAAAGGCGACCTGCCCCCCGCGAACCATCCCATGACTTGGCAACGTTCTGACCACCGCACTGATACCGAACTGCGGCCCATTCAGTTTGATCTTAACTTTACCCAATTTGCTGCCGGTTCTGTCCGCATTCATTGCGGCCAAACCCAAGTCCTTTGTACTGCTACGGTAAGTCCTGGTGTACCGAAATTTTTAGAAGGCACGGGCCAAGGTTGGCTCACCGCTGAATACCGGATGCTCCCCAGTGCTACACCCCAACGACAGTCCCGCGAATGGGCAAAATTGAGCGGCCGCACCCAAGAAATTCAACGGCTGATTGGCCGGAGCCTCCGCGCTGCCCTCAATTTGGAGCAGCTTGGCCCCTATACGATTACCGTTGATAGCGATGTATTGCAGGCGGATGCAGGCACGCGCACCGCTTCAATTACCGGCGGCTATGTGGCCCTAGTTTTGGCCCTGCGTCAGATGCAAAAACAGGGAGAATTAACCCAATGGCCGATCCGTTACCCCGTGGCGGCGGTGTCGGTGGGGTTAATGGGCGATCGCACCCTATTAGATTTGAACTATCCCGAAGATATAGCCGCCGATATTGATTGCAATGTGGTGATGACGGGCAATTTGGATTTAATTGAGATTCAAGGGACGGCAGAATCGGGGAGTTTTAGCCGCGCTCAACTCGATCGCCTCCTCGATGTGGCCCAAGGGGGGATTCAAACCCTACTGATTGCCCAACAGGAAGCCCTCAAGTCTATGCCTTAAGGGGGGAGGGCGAAAAATTTTTGTGCCTCCAGCAGGCTTATATGAAATCCGGTTGTATCGTTGGATCTGCGTAGGGGCGAAAAATCTTTCGCCCTTACACCACCGATAAGCTCTACACAATCTGATTAAGCGGATGCCATATTACGCCAACGTCCCTAGAGCGGCGATCGCCACTGGATTCCCTAGGAAAGCTCTGGCTCAATCCCTAGAGCGCGGAGTTGGGCGGTTAATCGTTCCGCCCGTTGGCGTTCGGCTTCGGCCCGTTGACGTTCAGCCTCGGCCCGTTGGCGTTCAGCCTCAGCCCGTTGGCGTTCAGCCTCAGCCCTTTGCTGTTCCGTTGTGGCAAGAGCTTGGGCGGCGAGGGCAGCTTCCTGGGCGGCGGTGCGTTCCGCTGCCAGTTCAATCGTCGTGAGGAATTTTTCCCCATCGGGGCGGTAAAGCGTCAGGGCTTCGGGGGTGAACTCAAAATGAATCCCTAAGCGGGGGCTTGTCCATTGGTCAATCTCCTCCAGGGCGTTGAGTTCTCCCCCTTGGCGTTGCAGGACGTTGAAATGATGGCGATCGGGGTCGTAGATGTAGTATTCCTCCACACCGTAGCGTTCATAAAATCGCTGTTTATTAACCATTTCCTGGATGCGATTCCCCGGTGAGAGGATTTCAAAGACGACTTGCGGGGCAATATGGCTTTCTTCCCATTGCCGATAGGAACCGCGATGACCTTTGGGCCGCCCAAACACGACAAAGACATCGGGAGCAATGCGAATTTTTGGCTCTCCTTCAACGGGATACCAGAGTAGATCGCCCGCGACGAAGACATCGGGGTGTTCAGCAAAGCAGCATTCTAAATTCTCTTTAATCAGAACAATCCATTGGAACTGGCGGGTGTTGTCTGCCATGGGTTGGCCGTCAGAATCGGGGTAAAGAATGGGGCGCTCAACGGAGATAGTCATAGTACAGGAGTTGTTGCGACTGCATCTATTATGGCAAGGTTTGGGGAGGGGGGCGATGATCACCCCAGCCTTGACGGGCGGGATCAGGGCTGGGTTGGGGGCAAATTTCCTTTAATAGGATTGGGAATAACTACCAAAGCGCAACTGTCCCCCGGATTCATAGAATTGATAGCGCGTGCCACGGGTGAGGTTTTCCCGTTGCATCGTGCCATCGGCCTTCTGGTATTGCACCGTGAGAGAACTGTCGGTGATGTTGGTGTAGGAGCCGGGGAAAAGCTGCGTCATCCGGTTATTAACGCTGAAATTGATCACTTGGCCGGTGCGATTGTGGATGGCGGTGATCACGTTGAGGTTATTGGGGAACAGATGGGTTTCGAGGACACGATTGGGACAGGTGAGTTGTTCGCGATCGCGAATATCGGCACAAACCCCCAAGGAAACGCTACTGTTGGCACAGACGCGATCGCGCTTCCATTCCGCATTGCGTTCAATTTGGCGCAGTTGGCGTTGAATCGTCGCGGTAAATTGCCCCGTGGCCACGGGCCGACGACGCTCTAAAATTTCATACTCAAACTGGTTTTCACCGGGGAGCACATGGAAAAACCGGCCGCTGTGTTCCGTGCCAAAGCGCATCACCGTCGCCTCTGAAGAGCGCCCCGTATCGTATTCCCGATTCGTAAAGGGGGCGGGGTCGCTTTCTACACCACGGGTCATGTTGCGGACAATAACGCGATGGCGGGGCGCAGGGGGATTTTGCTCCGAGGTAAAGCTGGCGCGAATGCTGCCCACCTCTTCCCCAGGGCATTGGCCCGTATATTCAATTTCTTCAATGGTGGCAGCGTTGAGGGTGCGGCTACCGATGAATTCCCAACCAATCGCCGGGGCGGGGGGTTCGGGTTCGCGGATTTCCGATGCTGGGGGGGCCTCCGGGAGCGGCACATTTTGGGCAATAGCCCTCATGCCCCCACTCACCATCACCACCGTTAAACACCCCAGCAGGCATAAACTGAAACGTTGAAACAATTTGAATCCCATGGCAAATCACAGAGAGCAAAGTTTGCTTCGCGATCATAACCGCTAAATTTTTGCCCCCGATGGGGCCATGGGCAGGTCGCTCAATTAGCCCAGGGAAGATCACCCAAACCCAAGAAAATTCAAGCGGTTGCCGCCGGTTGCCGTCAATCTCCCAGACCTTCGCAAACAACTGTTAAGATCAGAAGCAATATTTATTCATGTTGATCTGGGTCTGAAGCGCGTATGGTTGCCACCGTTGTTGTTGAAAAAGAGAAACTCGCCAAACCTCCCCTAGACCTCCATTACCTCGGAGAACGGGTTTTACGCCAACCCGCCAAGCGGATTACGAAGGTGGATGAGAGCATCCGCCAACTGGCGCGGGAAATGCTGCAAACCATGTACAGTTCCGATGGCATTGGCTTGGCGGCTCCCCAAGTGGGCATTCATAAACAGTTAATCGTCATTGACTGTGAACCCAACAACCCCGATCATCCCCCGCTGGTTTTAATTAACCCGAAAATTGTCAGCAGTAGCCCGGAAGTCTGCGATGCGGAAGAGGGCTGCCTCAGTATTCCGGGGGTTTATCTCGATGTCACCCGCCCTCAACAGGTGGAGGTGACGTTTAAAGATGAACAGGGTCGCCCCCAACGGATTCAGGCGAAGGGGCTGCTGGCGCGGGTGATTCAGCATGAGATGGATCACCTCAATGGCGTGCTGTTTGTCGATCGCGTCGAGAATAGTTTAGTCTTAGCCACAGAATTAAAGAAAAATAATTTCGCCATTAGTGCGGTACAACCTGTAAAGGCAGGGTAGGAGAATAATCCCATGGGTATGACCCCGAAAAGTGGGCTATATTTAGCCCTTTGTTGTGTGAGTGCGATCGCTGCGGTGGGTTCTGTGTTTGAGTTGGGCTATGGCAATCCCACCTATGGCACGACAGTGACGGCTGCTATCCTTGTCCTCAGTATTCCGATTACGGGGCTACTATTTTGGGCAGCGGTGCAGGATACGAAGGCGAATCAAAAGTAGAGATCCCCCCTGCCCCCCTTAAAAAGGGGGGTTCTGAACTTAACCCCCTTATTAAGGGGGTCGGCGTAGCCGGGGGGATCGTGAGTCTAGGCAAAGTGGGATCCCCCCTGCCCCCCTTAAAAAGGGGGGTTCTGAACTTAACCCCCTTATTAAGGGGGTCGGCGTAGCCGGGGGGATCGTGAGTCTTAAAACGAAGTGGGATCCCCCCTGCCCCCCTTGAAAAGGGGGGTTCTGAACTTAACCCCTTCTAAAATCAACCCCCTTATTAAGGGGGTCGGCGTAGCCGGGGGGATCATACAGCCTCAGACCAAGACTGATCCCGTGATGACGTTTAATTTGGTAGCTTTCCATGGTTCCTCGTTTTACCCCTCTCCTCGTTATCCTTGCTCTAGTGGGTTTACCCCTTCCCAGTTTGGCCCAGGCTGATCCCATCTGTTTACCCCCGGTACTGGAACGACTCCAAAGCCATCGAACGCAACCCGGCGAAACCCTGGCCAGTGTGGCCCAACGGTATCGCCTCCTCCCCCAAACCCTGATCAACTTCAATTACAACCTTCGCCCTGGGCCAATTCCGGCGGGGCAACAATTGACGATTCCCCCCTTTAATGGCTTTCCCGTCACCGTTCCCCCAGGGGCAACTTGGCAGGATTTAGCTACTGCCCATGGGACGCGGGCGGATCTGTTGTTTGAGATCAATGGTTGCATTGCGCCGGGGCGATCGGCGTTTATTCCGGGGCAGCGGGGGGGAGAAGTGCAAAATCCCCTCGATACCTATACGGGTTTGCCCTTCTTTCCGCTGCCGCAACCGGCGACGGTGGGCCTCACCTATGGCTGGTATCAGGCCACACCCACAGCGGAGCAACCGACGTTTCACAGTGGCGTGGATTTCTTGGCCCCAGTGGGAACGACGGTATTAGCCGCCGATGGGGGCGTGGTGGCCTTTGTGGGTCAGGAGGGGGCCTATGGTCATGTGGTGATTCTGAACCATGGCCAGGGCCGGCAAACCCGTTATGCCCATTTGGCGGAGATTTTGGTAACGGTGGGGCAGGGGGTGCGGGGAGGGGAGGCGATCGCCACCCTGGGCCAAACGGGCCGTCCGGATATCGCTGCGCCCCATCTCCATTTTGAAGTCCGCCAAGAGGCCCCCATTGGCTGGGTAGCCCAAGATCCCCTCATCCATATTCCGCCCTTGGAGTAGGCTAGATTGCCTCTAAAAAACCGCTAGGCTCTAAAAGCCAGTAGGTGAACATTTCCCCCTTGCCCTTAACGTGGATATAACCACGGGGTTGGCAGGTGTAAATATTTTTGATCTGGCTGTAGGTTTGTTGGCTAATTTGAATTTTCCCCGGTAGGCCGTGGGATTCCATACGGCTGGCGGTGTTGACGGTATCCCCCCAAAGATCATAGGCAAACTTATGGAGGCCAATCACCCCCGCGACGACGGGGCCGGTATGGATGCCAATGCGCATTTTCAGGGGAGAGGGGGAGGATTGATTGAATTGCTCAATTTCCTGCTGCATGGCGAGGGCGATCGCCGCCACCCGTTGGGCATGGTCAGGACAGGGATCCGGCACACCCCCCACGACCATATAGGCATCGCCAATGGTTTTGATTTTTTCCAGTTGGTAGGTGCGGGTGAGGCGATCGAACCGGGAAAAAATATCGTTTAACAGCGTCACAACCCGATGGGGGGTTAATTCTTGGGAAAATTCCGTAAACCCCACCAAGTCCGCAAAAAGGACGGTGACATCTTCAAACCCGTCGGCGATGGTGGTGCGTTCGTTGCGGAGGCGGTGGGCGATCGCCACCGGCAAAATATCCAGCAATAGCTGCTCGGAGCGTTGTTTCTCCTCCCGCAACGCCCGCCGGGTGGTAAATTCCAGCTTCGACAGTTCTTCATAGAGATGCACCGCAAACACCGGCAATGCTGAAAGCCAAGCTAAATCAAAAAAGAACGTAAAGGGATCGGTATCCTCAGGAATTAAAAGATTGCCTAAATAGTAATTGATTAAAAAGTAGTAAATATAGGCTCCCAAGTGGGAAATGAGGTGAAATGGCCAATGGAAGGGAATAATCGCCGCAATGCTAAAAAAACCGAACGTCCAAGCCTTGTAATCCGGTTTAATCACATCATCCCAACCCCTAGGAAAGTTGGTGACGATGGAAATCCCCCAACAGAGGATAAAAAAGCTTAGGGTGAGATGCCAAGGTTTTCGCGATCGCCGCACGGCCCAGAGGGCAACGGCCATAATGATCGCGGTGAGGACGTGGTAGGCCAACTGAAACAGGTTGGTTTGATGCCCGGTATAAATCGCCCAGGCAATCACGCCACTAATGGCGGTGAAATAGGTTAAGGCTAAACTCAACCCCAGAATCAGGCGTTTTTTAAAGAAAAATTGAGACCATGCGCCATAGTCTGCAAAGGCAGATTCCTGGGGCCGCACAATCAAGGCCCGCAATTTTTGCCGCCATGGGAATTGCAGCCGTGGAAGCGACATGGTTTGCAAATCAGGAAGAATCACTTCACTCTACCGCATTCCCAGAATGCCAATTACGAAAATAGTGCGGGAGTCTTAGAGCAACGTTGCTTTAGCGCGGGGATGAAAGACGACACGGCGACTTGAGTCGCCGTCCTTGCAGGGCGGCTTATATTGTGTGCTAGGATATAGCCATGATTGTACTAGAGTTTAAAGCCTACGGAAAGCCCCAGCAATTCAGCGCCATAGACGAGGCGGTGAGAA
>NZ_JAYGHW010000026.1:0-19867 GCF_034932185.1 Spirulina sp. CCNP1310
AGATTGGTTAGAAATTGGCACCATTGTCGGGGCCCAAGGCCTGCGGGGAGAACTGCGGGTGCTGTCGGCTTCGGATTTTCCCCAACGGTTTACCGAACCCGGCCCCCGCTGGTTACAGCGATCGCCCCAATCCCCCCCCGAACCCATCGAACTGCTGCGGGGCCAGGGGATACCGGGGAAAAATATCTACGTTGTCCGGTTGGCGGGGGTGAGCGATCGCACCGCAGCGGAAAATTTGCGGGGGGCAAAATTGTTGGTCAGTGATCAAGAATTACCGGAATTGGCGGAGGATGAATTCCATGTGGCGGAATTGATCGGCTTACAGGTGTTTGATCAGGCCACGGGGGTTTGTATTGGCGAGGTGATTGATCTACGCACCGCCGGGAATGATTTGCTCGAAGTGCAACCCCTCGATCCCGATAAACCCCCGATTCTGATCCCCTTTGTCAAGGCGATTGTGCCGGTGGTGGATTTAGCGGGCGATCGCCTGGAAATTACGCCGCCTCCGGGTCTGATCGAATAACACGATAATGAAGAAACACCTCCGAGGCGATCGCCTCACAGCTTAACAATTCTAACTTTACCCCCGCTGGCAACGCCGCCGCCATCGGGGCCGCCGTTGCCCCCAATAGGAGTGGGCAAAGGGTTAAGCGCAATTCATCCACCCACCCCCCTGCCAGGAGCGAACCCACCAGTACCCCACCCCCCAACACCGCTACTCGCTCCACGCCTTGAGCCTGCCACTGCCTAAAGACCGGCGGCCAGGCGATCGCTGCCCCTGTGGTGATGATCTGCTCAAACTCCCGCCGTCCCTGCCAAGCGATCGCCCCCTGATCCGTCGTCATTAGCCCACGGGGGATCGGTTGTTGGAAAAATCGCCATTGGGGGTCAAATTGAGCGCGGCGGGAACAGACCCATTGTTGGGGCTGGGGGGGCCGCCCCCGTTGACGGCGTTGGGCAATCAGGTGAGGATCACGGACGGAGAGGGTTGTGTGATAAGCCCGCAACGTCGCCGCGCCAAAGAGGACGGCATCCGCTTGGGCCACTTGGGTTTCTAGGTGGGCAAGATCCCTAGGGGAGCCAAACCGGGCGGCAGTGGTGGGGCGATCGCTAATGTTGCCATCAGCGGTGATCGCCAGGACAACGGTGCAATGGGGGCGGTCGAGATTTTCCACAAATGAGTCCTCGGTCAAGGTTTACTCTGGCCAATCCATCAGAGCAGGGCCCTAGGCATCCCTCTATTATGGAGGTGGACAATGCCGCTACCCTAACTCCTTCTTTTCACTACCCTCACAACGTCCCCCGTTGTTTATTCCCTGTGGGTCCTATGCCCAAACTGCCTGCCCCTTACTCTTTCCGCCGCTTACTGTTGTCCCGGCTCTTGTTGCTCACCATTCCTGCCCTGATTTTGGGGGTGGGGTTGACCTATTTCATGACCTATCGCAAGGCCCGCTCTGCATTGCTGGAAACGGTGCGACAAAATCTCACCCAAAGTGCAAGCCGTTACGGGGAAACCATTGATTCTGATATTCGCCGCGTGCAGCAGGATGTGGCGATCGCCACATTAATCCCCCATGTCCCCCCCAATACCCCCGCCACAATCCTCACCCAAGTCGAACAACGGTTAGCGTTTACACCGGACTGTCTCCAGATCCAATCCATCAATGGCGATGACATTCTAGCCAGCACCTGCGGTACGCAAGCCTTGGGCCAAACCCTCTTCCCCCGCTGGGCTGCCGAGGATCCCCACTATCCCCCAGAGATCTTCACCGCTCAGGTGTTTAACTCCCCCCCAACGGCGGACAATCCCCTCTCACTCCAGTTACTCGGGCCGATCTACGATGCTAGCGGCGCATTGCGCTATCGCGTTGCCGTCCAAATGACCTTAAACTACATTCCCATTGCCCCTCTTGATTCCCTCGCTGGCTATCCAGTCATTTTGAATCAAGAGGGAAAAATTTTGATGCACCCGTTGCGCGATCGCCTTGATCGGGAGATTACGGAAGAACCCGATGCCGAACGCCTCGCCAGTCTGCTGGAAAATGCCTTAGATGGCAAAAATACTTATATTCATCTCTTTTCCTTTGGTGGTGATGGCGTGGAATTAATCGCGGGCTACACCGCTATTGCCGCCCCCTTTAGTGCTGACCCCGATGAACGTTGGGTTGTCCTCGCCATTGCTCCCCTGGCGCAAACCCTCACCCCCCTAGGCCACATTCGCCAAACATTGCTGACGTTTTTGCTGACGTTAACGTTGGTGTTGATCACCGCAACAATGACGGCCATTGTTTTAATTGCGCGGGAAATGGCGCGGCCGGTGGAGAAACTCCGGGATGATGTCCTGCGGGAAGAAAAGCTCTACGTTACCGAACGCATTGCCCAAAACTTTCAAATTGCTGAATTTAATCAACTGGCCGGCGCGATTAATAGCATGATCCGCCGCTTGATTAGTTGGGCGGAAGAATTGGAAGGGGCCTGGAAAGAGGCACAATTGGCCAATCAACTGAAAAGCGAATTTCTTTCCACTGTCTCCCATAACCTCCGCACCCCTTTAAATGGGATCATTGGTTCGCTACAAATTCTCATGGATGGCTATTGCGATACCCGTGAGGAGGAACTGGAATTTCTCGATAAAGCCAAGCAATCGACGCTTTATTTAAAACGGATTATTGATGACATTCTCGATCTTTCCCAATTGGAGAAGGGGAAGCTGGATGTGGAGATGGATCGTGTGCCGCTGATGGAGGTGTTAGAGGAGGCGATCGCCTTTCAAGAGCCGGCCCTCCAGGCCAAAAACCTCACGCTCCGGCTCCAGCCTTGGCCGGAGCCGGTGGTGGTTCATGCCGATCGGGATAAACTCCGGCAAGTGTTCCTCAGTATTTTAGATAACGCCATCAAATTCACCCCCAAAGGCGAGATCACCGTAACAACAACTTTGACATTCCATCAACCGGACTTGCCCTTGGCCAATGGTTCCCTCGTCACCCAGGATCTCCGCAGCCCCAGCGGCCAATTGGTAATCATCACGATCCAAGATCCAGGGGTGGGGGTCGCGCCGGAACAGCAGGCGAAACTGTTTCGCCCCTTTGTGTTGGTTCATGCGGCCAGTGGGGCGGGGTTGGGGTTGGCCATTGCCCGCAACCTGATGGATTTAATGGGGGGCGCGATTGAGTTAGCCAGTGCGGGGGTGAATCAAGGGACGACAGTCACCCTTTATCTCGCTTCAGCCCAACGGTCACGAGAGGCGATCGGGGGGTGAACCGGGGCCATCGGCGGCTTTGATCATCTGATAACCGGCATAGACGGCGATCGCCAACACCCCCACCACCACCAAAGAGGTTAACAACTTCAACACGGTATTGAGCAACGACAACACCACAAAGGCCCCAAGGAGGATCATAAACAATTTGCCCAAGGGGGGGAGGGCCTCAAACCATTGTTGCCCTTGGTTGAGAATCAGTTGAAATTGCAGGTTGCCCATGGGGGGCATGGTGGATTTTGGCTCGGTTTTGGCGTTAACCTGACGCTGTTGGGTTTTAAAATCGGGGGAGGTCATGGCTATCTTGGGGTTTTTCCCTATTTTAAAGCAGGGATTCCCGCCTGAGGGGTGACAAGCTGCGCCGAAAAGATTTGGCAGGATGAATTTTTGCCCCCTAAACTAAAATCATGATGTTTTGATTGAGGAGTGTGTGATGTATCGAGTCTCTAGAGTGACGTTAACGGCAATGATGGGAATTATCCTCAGTGCAGGGGGGGCGATCGCCAACCCCATGCCCTTTCCCGAGGGGCCCATGGCTACCCCGGATTTATTGCCCTTTCCCGAACTGGAGCCATCCGCTCCGGCTCCCCTCCCCACTGAACCAGCGGTGATTCCCCATCCCCCAACCCCCACAACCGAAACCGCCCTCGAATCCCAGCCGGCCAAAACCGACAGTAAAATTGAGTTCATGAGTTTGGCAGATGTGACGGGGGATAAATCCGCAACCCTGTTGCTACAACCCTATACAGTCCGGCCAGCGGCCCCCACAACCCCCGCCCCGACCGTTGCCCCAGAAATCGCCCAAGCTCGCAATTTGTTTGTCAATCGCACCTTTAACTATGTGGGAGGGGGCATTAACTTAGGCTTGAGTGGTAATAGTGATTTGGGCGGGACTGCCTGGGCGATCATTTCTAAATTCTCCCTGGGTAGCAGTCTATCCCTGCGCCCCTCGGCGGTGGTGAATAAAAATGCCGCGATTCTCGTACCGCTGACCTATGATTTTTCCCTGCCGGGAGCGGATGCCTTTGAACCGGCAACCATTCGCCCCTACGTCGGGGGTGGAATTATGTTTACCACCGATGACACGGCTTTGAGTGAGGTGAGTAATAATGTCGGGCCGATGATTACCGGCGGTTTAGATCTTCGTTTAGATGATCAATGGGTGTTTAATGCCGGTTTAAATCTCGGTTTGTTGGGGGGCGATGCGGAAGTGGGTGCGGTGATTGGTGTGGGCTATATTTTTGGCCGTTAGTGGGGAGCGGTTATGAGCCGCACCTACACAGCCCGAGGAATTAACCTCAAAAGTGTGCCGATGGGGGAGAGCGATCGCCTCACCACGATCCTTTCTCCCGAACATGGCCTAATTCGTGCCGTCGCACCGGGGGCCCGCAAGCCGAAATCCTCCCTGCGGGGACGGATGGAGCCATTTGTGGTCAATGATTTATTAATTGTGCAGGGGCGATCGCTCCATCGCATCATCCAAGCCGATACCTGCACCTCCTTTCCCTCCCTCGGTCGGGATTTGGCCAAATTGGCGATCGCCCAATATTGGGCGGAGTTGGTGTTAGCGATGGGGGAAAGTGACCATGGCCATGAAACCCTCTACGCCCTCCTCCTTGGGCATCTCACCCAACTGGCCGCCCTCGATCCCCAAGCCCGCCTCGCTGGCCCCGTGGCCCAATTGGTACAGGGCATTGTCCACCTTTGGCAATGGGGCGGTATGGCCCCCCAATGGGATCGTTGCTGCCTGACGGGGGAAGCGATCGCCCCCCCTTTGGAGCAACTGGATCAACCCCGTTGGCGGGTGGGGGTGAGTTTTGAATTGGGGGGGTTGGTGGCTCTGCCTCAGCCGGCCCATCTAGAGCCGGTGCGCCTCAATGCCTATTTACAGGCCGCAGAAACCTACCTGTTGCAACAATTGAGCCAGAATCCAACGGAGTTAGTGGAGCCGCCCCAGTGGGGAGAGGCGATCGCCTGGCGCAGTTTAGAGCGGGTACTGCGTCACTATAGCCAATATCACCTCGGCCAAGGGATTCGTTCCGCAACATTACTTGATACTTTATTTATAGAGGAGTTTTAACACCTCTGAAGACCTTACCCAATTGCCATGCGTATTCTTGATGAGCCAGATTCCGCCTGCCCCCCCTTGGCACCATCGGAACCCGTTGTTGATTCCCCCGCAATTGATCCTTCTCCCCCAACCTTAGAGGAGCACCACGGCCCTGGTTTTGGCCCTGTGCTGCGCAATCGTCGCTTTATTGTCCTGTGGATGGGCCAAATTTTTTCCCAATTGGCGGATAAAATCTATCTGGTTTTAATGATTGCCCTGATTAGCAGTCATTTCCAGGTGGAAGCGGATTCGATTAGCCATTGGGTTTCAGCGGTGATGATTGCCTTTACGATTCCGGCGGTGCTGTTTGGCTCTTTGGCGGGGGTCTATGTGGATCGATGGGTGAAAAAGACGGTGCTGGTGCAGACGAATCTCTGGCGAGGGGCGCTGGTGTTAACTATTCCGCCGTTGCTGTGGTTAACGGGGAATCTCACCCCCTGGTGGCAAGTGCCGGTGGGCTTTATCGCCTTACTGGTGATTACGTTTTTCGTCTCAACGTTGACGCAGTTTTTTGCCCCCGCTGAACAGACGGCGATCCCCTTAATTGTGCCGAAGGGTCAACTCTTACCGGCTAACTCCCTCTATACCACAACGATGATGGTGTTGTTGATTGTGGGGTTTGCGGTGGGGGAGCCGTTGCTGGCCTTTATTGATCAAGGCTTGCGGGGGATTAACCCCAGTTGGAGTTTTGGGCGGGAGATTTTAGTGGGGGGAGCCTATGCGATCGCTGGCTTGATCCTCCTCTGCCTTAAAACCGGCGAAACCGCCGCCTCCCTCAAAATTGAGCGCCCCCATGTATTCCAAGATATTCTCGACGGCATCCAATACCTGCGCCAAAACCATCGGGTGCGCAATGCCATGGTGCAGTTGATTATTCTGTTTTGTGTCTTTGCTGCCCTGGCGGTGTTGGCGGTTCCCCTCACCGCCGGAATTCCGGGCTTAAAACCGGAACAGTTCGGGTTTCTGTTGGCCGCTGGCGGTGTGGGGATGGCCATTGGGGCGTTTATTTTGGGCCATTGGGGGCAACAGTTCCGGCCCCTGTATCTCACGGTGTCGGGGAGGTTAGGGGGGGCGATCGCCCTCTTCAGCCTTGCCCTGTTCAGTAACCACTTAGCCGCCGCCCTCACCAGTACCGCCGCCCTCGGCTTTTTTGCCGCCTTTATCGGTGTACCAATGCAAACCACCATCCAAGCGGAAACCCCCGAAGCGATGCGGGGTAAAGTCTTTGGGCTGCAAAATAATGCCGTGAATATTGCCCTTTCCCTCCCCCTTGCCCTGGCTGGGGTGGCGGAATCCATTTGGGGGCTGTCGGCGGTGCTCAATGCCTTGGCTTTACTGGTTTTAATCGGAGGATTGTTGAGTTGGACGATTTCTCGTAAAGGCGTGTTAACATCAACATCAACAAATGTTACAAAGCGATAGGGAATCGCTCACGCCCCTATCCCCTTCATTTTGTCCAATCCTCTGAATGCATGCACATCGCTTGGCTCGGAAAAAAAACCCCCTTTTGTGGCAATGTCACCTATGGCCGGGAAATTACCAATGCTCTCCTTGATCGAGGGCATCCGGTCAGTTTTCTCCATTTTGCCCCTTCAGAGCCGGGGGAGGTGGAACCCCTGCAACCCTGTGCGGAAGTAACCCTGCCTTTTCTCTACAAATCTCAGGTTTACACGATCCCCACATTACAATCGAGCCGGGTTTTAATGCGATCGCTCCGCCATCTCAACCCCGATGTCGTCCATGCCTCCCTTACCCTCTCGACCCTTGATTTCCGCCTGCCAGAAATTTGCGCCGATCTGAATATCCCCCTTGTTGCCACATTTCATCCCCCCTTTGATAGCAAGCTCCGTAACCTCAAATCCAGCACCCAATTCCTCACCTATCAGGTCTATGCCCCCTGTTTAAGCAACTACGATCGCGTCATTGTTTTTGCCCATCTCCAAAAGGATTTACTTGTGCGTTTAGGGGTTCCTGAAGAGCGCGTCAGTATCATTCCCAATGGTGTAGATGTGGAGAAATATTCCCCCGGTTTATCTTCAGTAAAAACCCAACTGCAAACTGACCGCCTTTACGTTTATATGGGCCGCATTGCCCCGGAAAAAAATGTCGAGGCGATGCTCAAAGCCTGGAAACACACGGAAATGGGCAATCATAGCAAGCTGTTAATTGTGGGGGATGGCCCCTTAGCCAGCAGTCTTCAGCAACTCTACGGCCCCCAAGATGGCATTATCTGGCATGGTTACGAAGCAAACGAACAAAAGCGCATTGATATTCTCCGCGCTGCCGATGTGTTTATTCTCCCGTCCCTCGTTGAAGGGTTATCCCTCGCCCTCCTAGAGGCGATGGCCTGCGGTGTGGCCTGTATTGCCACCGATGCCGGAGCCGATGGGGAAGTGCTCAATGAAGGGGCGGGTCTGGTGATGGATACCAGCGATGTCACTGCTCAGTTGAAAACATTGTTACCCATCTGTCGCGATCAACCGGAATTGACCAAACTGTTGGGGCAAAAAGCTCGTAAACGGGTCTTGGAGCGCTATACCCTCGGCCACAATATCACTCGCCTAGAATGTTTGTATCAAGATGTGGTGGGTATCCCCACGGTGGAATACAACTACAGTCGTTGGGCTTCCTATTGATGCCCTTCGTCGGCCATCAATTGCAGGAGTAATGCTGCCAATTGGCCCAACTCATCTTCCCTGGCGGCGGCTAGTTCTAAAACACCGGGATCAATGGGGTCGCCGGGATTTTCAATGGCAGCGGCTACATGGGCGGCGATCGCATAAATTTCCGCTAAGGTTGCCTCGGTTTGCTGCTGATTTCGCTCTAGGGCATCGATCACCTGGTTATAGCGGGTGGCAATGTGTCCCGCTTCGGTGAAGGGTTCGACGGGAACCCGCTGGCTGAGGTCAAAGGTGCGGGCTTGGTAGTCCATGATCTCAAAGAGATCATAGGTTTCGGTTTTCGCCTGATGTTCAGTGATGTTCAGCCCCAAGGCCTCCGCTTCGGCAGTTACCCTGAGGGGCCATAGGGTATCGATGACTTTAAACAATCCCCAGGTGAAACCAAAGCACCAAAGGAAGCAACAACCCACGCCTAAGAGTTGAACAGCGATCTGGGCCCATCGCCCCCCGGCTAAGAGCGATTCGCTATCACCAAACAGGCCCACCGCCATCGTACCCCAGAGGCCTGCCCCGCCATGGACGGCGATCGCATCCACCGCATCATCGATCTGCCACTCCACCAACAGCCAAGACACCCAGAGCATGATCCCCGCCCCTGTCGCTCCAATTACCATGGCTAAGGGGGTGCTGACCATGTGGCAACTGGCGGTAATGGCCACCAATCCAGCAATGGAACTATTGAGCACACCATCCACATGGACATAATGATGCTGAAGGCGGGTGAGGAGGATGCCCGTGAGCATGGCCGCCACACCGGCCATGGTGGTGTTGAGGATGATCCCCGGTACACGATCATCGAGGCCCAAGGTGCTGCCGCCATTAAAGCCAATCCAACCAAACCAGAGCAGGAACCCCCCCAATACTGAAAACGGCAGGTTAGAGCCTTGGATTTTCACGGCTTTACCCTGCTCAAAGCGGCCATGGCGGGCCCCAACAATCAATAATGTCGCAGCACTGACCCAGGCCCCCACACTATGAACCACCGTCGAACCGGCAAAGTCAATAAACCCCAAGCCCCGCAACCATCCCCCCTCATTCCAAGCCCAATGGCCAAAGAGGGGATAAATTACCCCCGATACCCAAGCCGCAATCAGGAGATAGGCCAAAAATCGCACCCGCTCCGCTAGGGCCCCGGAAATAATCGTTGTGGCAGTGCCACAGAACATCGCTTGAAACAGGAACATTAAGGCGAGGTAGGGGGCATCGGCATCGGGGCCAAAGCCATCGGTTCCCCACCAACCACCCTGCGATCGCCCAAACATCAGGGCATAGCCAAACCCCCAAAATAGTGCCACTGACAGACCGAAGTCTGCCATATTTTTCACGGCAACATTAATACTGTTTTTCGAGCGGGTCAGGCCGGATTCCAAGCACATAAACCCAGCCTGCATGAGAAAGACCAAACCTGTACAGAGTAATAACCAAAGGGTATCAATCATTGATTGAGCATAAGCTTGTCAACGGTCAAGCCCAGAAAAAAAGGAGAGAATCTTTTATTTTACGGTGAAAGTTAATCGAGAAACCGTGTTCTATCGCACTAGACAGAATTATGATCCCAGTCAAGTCGATGCCCTCAAGGGTCAGCTTACGGATTCGGTGGCCAACTTAGAAGCGAATGTCAAGCAGCAGGCAGATACGGCACTGAAGCAGCGGCGGATGGCGTTGCTGAAAAATTCCATTAAGTGGAATATCGCGGCATTGGTGTCGAGTTTGCTCTTCCTCTCGGTGTGGCAATTGACCGCTTGGGCGCGGCGTTAGGGCGTAGTCGTTTCGACTTGGCGCATACTCGTACATTCATCGGCGGAGCGGCCCAATTGCAAGCCGCCGATGAGGGTTCCCACCCGAACGCAGCGCAATCGGCTTTCCATCGGCGTAGGTGTGGCGCTATCGCGTCTCGCGGGCATGGAAACGAACACCATTAATTCAGCCTCAGGTTCATCGCCCGCCAGCATCCCATTATGATCAAACGTGATGCGGTGGGGGGGGAGTTTATTGGCCGTGTTGCTCCAAAAGGCGTTATTGTCGGCTCTACTGGCAATGATGTTAACAGCGGGGCTAGCGGGGGTAGTGGCGGAAAGATCGCCTGTGCCGATAGGATTGCGGTCATTTTCCCCAGCAAGATTGCTCATCAGCAGAACTTCACCGGAATTTACGCCGGTCACTCGTCCCTGTTCCCAGATGCTATCTAAACGGTTTTTTACTTCAGTCGTTAAGGTTTCATCGCCGCTGATCATGGGGAAGACGGCAACTTGGGGAACGCCGTTGATGACGCGGAAGGCGACGGTTTGGGGGACTTTTTTGGCTTGGGCATCGTTACGGGCTTTCTCAATGGCGGAAATGACTGCGCTGTTGGTGGCGTTGATGCGCTGTTGTGTCACCCAGGTGATCCAGGTGGGGCCAGCGATCCCGGCCAGAATACCGATGATGATCACGACCACCAAGACCTCAACCAGGGTGAATCCTGCTGCGGGAAGATTGTGATGGGTTTTGGGGGTGGGGGATATCATAGCGAGCCTAATAAGGTTGGGTTGATGGTTAGCGGGCCAGTGTTATTGATTAATTGCCCCTTCTGCGTTCACTTCAATGGAGATAGTCGGGAAAAAGGCTTGAATATTGGGGCTAGTGCTGAATTGCGGGGGATTATTGCGCCCTTGAATCCGGGCGAGGGCATTACCCCGTAGATAGATTTTGGCTATGCCCTGTTGAGCATTGATGCAGCTATAGAAGCTATAGGTTTGGAATTGGGCCGGGGTTGCATTGCCTATGGCAACAGGGTTTTGATATGTGCCGTAGTAGGGGGATTGAATCCAACCTGTATGGGGATCGGGTGTTACAGGACTGGAGCAGAGGGGGGTTGGGATATTAGTGGTTAGAGTGGTGTGATCAATGTAGTCCACTAAAATTTGCATAGAGTTTCGTCCAAATGGTTCTGGTGAAATTTGGCGTGTTGAAAGATTTTTTTTGCCTTGTTTCCATTGATTCATACTCAATCGAATGCTTTCATTAAGTCCTAAATTAAATGGTGCAAATCCTGCATCACGCTTATTACCATCAGAAACAAAAGCTTGAGTATTTCTAATATCTTCGAGATAGTTTTCGCCAAGCTTGACACCATCAGAAATTTGGAATCTACCAATACGGGCTGTATTTGACCAAACATTGTTGTTGTTTTGATTCACTATTAGATAGTAAACAACTAGAGAGTAAACAAAAGTATCATCACAAACTTGCTCATGATTAGTACTCGGACTATTGCAGTTTATTGTGCTATTTAAAGGAACAGCTTGATGAACTGGTCGCCTTGTCCAGAAAGCTAAAACTGGAATACATGTAGCCGTGTTGTTACACCCGCTAACAGGCTGAATAGGAGGTATTTGATCCCGGATACCTGAAATATTTGCATCAATAGCATTGTGATTTCTGGTCAGGGCAACGGCATCATAAACATAGATGGCCCGTTCGAGGTCACGGGCGATAAAGTCAGCGGCGGATTGGAGTTCTTGCTCGGAGGTAGATTTTGCTTGTTCGCGGCGATCAGTGTTGATCAGGTTGATGGCGAGGGCCATCAGGGGTGTCATCACCAACACAGCAATGATCATGGCAACCAATAATTCAATTAACGTGAAACCTTGGTGAGTTTGACGCTGTTTAAACCGAGCAATGAGCAAAAATCGTAGTAGTCGAGCCATAGTTCTCCAAGGACTTTATCTTAATTACAATCGCCGGATTGGGTTCGGTTAATCCGTCTACAAAGATCTGTAAGGGTTGTACCTTCTCCTTTAGCTTGGACAACTTCTGTTGTCATTTCAACAATGGGCAGTGCACGGCTACCTATACCGGAGGTGACTGTTCTAGCTTGACTATTAGCACGACCCGCAGTACCACTTTTTTGTAAGGTAATGTTTTGACCAAAGGAGTTAGCACGATAAACACGAATACCTAACTGATAACCGGCATTAGGACGTTCTAGAGATTTATTTTTGATTTCATTATTTTCAGTTTTGAGAGGAAAGGATGGCTCCATTGTGCCGCTAGCGGGGGGAGCTTGTAAACCAAAGGCTTGAATCACCAAATCCTTTTGACTATTAGCATTACACCCGGCAATATCATCAATATCAACGCAATAGAGAGCAAATTTCTCATTGTCTACAGGGGCGGTGCAATAGGCATTTCCGGTAGGACAGTTTAATGTAGCACTGGGAGGGGGATCAACATCCCCAACCTTAAGTGCAACGGGATTATTATCACTGTAGGCAATAGGGGGGTGGGGAATAGTTCCGCTTTGCACACCGCTGAGATAGCCTCTTGCCGATTGAATGCCAATTTCAACGCGGCGGGATTGGATGCGGGTGGCGGTGGAGAAGGCGATGATTGGCCCGATGCCCACCAAGACGATCGCAATCAGCAGGACGGCCAGGAGGGATTCAATGATGGTGAATCCACCTTCTGAGTTATACCGCTTTATTTTGAGCAATAGGTAAGGCAACATGGCTTTAGGTTTTACTTAGGGGTTAAATGTACAGGAAGGAAGCTGATCACTATTGATAGCCCGGTTAGTAGTGACGTTTCCATTTCGATCAATTTGTTTTGCACAGAGCAAAGCTTGAATCCATCTGTCATTACGGCTGACTTCACGGAAGTATTCATTAGGTTCAGCAGTCGGTGGGCCAGCAAACTGCTGTGAAAACAAGTCTGGGCTTTGGTCAAGTATCCCTACGTCAAAACCCCATTGGCGACCACTAGGTTCGTAGTACTGGGCGCGTCCCTCTAAACCAAAGTATTGATGGCGATACCCGTAAAGCCTTGTGTTAGCAAGTCCGAAACCAGAATAACCTTCAAAGATGGAGTGAAAGGGTGCTGTTGCATAAGCACTTTTTTTGAGTTGAATAAGAGAGCCTTGAATGCCCAGAGTTTGGATGTCAAGATTGGGATTCCAGTTTTCTAAGAGACGAGGTAGGTTTGTAATACCACCATTGGCTTCTTTGAATCGGACAGGAACATCCCCTGTTGCCATAACCATATTGTAGGAAATGGTTTTATTGGGATAATTTCGGCCAATCTGAGGCAACCAATTAGTGGACGTATAAGGCTGTTGAGGATTAAATCGGTTTGGCTCTAAGTCTGTCGTAACAGAATTTAGTTGTAGAACCGGAATGACATAAGGATTTCTTGTTTCATGCGATGTTGTTTGAATCCCACGAATTGCTAGAGGGTTATTTGCGTTAAACCGATAGCTAGCACCCGGAGTGGAAGGATTACCATTTTGATCAGTTGCAGGGGCATACCACAGTGCATTGTCCTTGGGTTCTAGGTTAGCTCGCACTGTGTCAAATTTCTGGCATTTAAACACAGTCTCCTCGCCTGCATCATCGGTATCACCATCTAGATTGAGATCATACTTAAATGTCACCTCATCATTCTCATAGGCGTAACACGTTAGATTACCACTTTTGTCAATGACCAATGGGATTGGCTTTCTTGTTGAACTGCGAATAAACTGACGGCCATCTGGCATTAAACCGGTTTGATTACCAGTCGGGTTACGAATTTGTGCAGTTTTGCGGAGAAAAGCAATCCGACGAGGAAAGTGCTGCAAAGTACCGGAAGGTGCTTTTACCGTTGTGCCAGATTCTAGTCGGGTGCTAGGTTGACCAATGATGTTGGAAGCTAGAGTTCCAGCGGTGTCAATGACCCAATCAGTTTCTTTGCAGTGGGAAACAGGAAGCTTCATGCAAGTTTCCATAACATACTCATAGTTCCTGAATCGACGTTGAACAGGTGTCACAAAGTTGTTGAAATAACTGCTATTCAGCACAGGAGCAGTAGATAGTTCAGTGGAATAGTTCGTGTCCTTCAGGTTTAACCCCTCTGATACAAAAACATCAGAACCTTGGTCACTAGATAACCCATTGACTGCAAAGTCATTATCAGTTGGGAAACCATTGTCGGTACGAAGTTGACGAATATTGATTGGGTAATTCGTGTCATTTAATCCATACTCAATACGGATTTGACCCGTTGGCATGATCAGCGGTTTTTCTAGGTTTTTGACTTTGTTGACATCCGCATCAGTAACAAATGTATCACTAAACAATAGTGATGTTCCGTTACCGGAAACTGGCACTGTAGGATTACGAAATAATGTGTCAGTTTGGTTATTGCGGATATCATAATCACCTTCATTGCGGAACCCAAACCGGAAACGGTCGGAAAGTAATGTTGAAGCATCACTAACAATATTAGTGGGTCGCCATAAGTCACCAGTAGTACAATTGGGCCAGTAAGGATTTGTTACACCAGGTGGGCTTTTCCGGCAAGCAAATCCTGTAGTATTCAATGTTGCACGACTGTAGAAATTACTCCAGTTTCCAGCAAGTGCTTCAATAAACTCTTGGTTATCATGGATGTTAAACCCAGGTGCAACACCTGTTTCTACTGTTGATGCTTGAATGTAAACGGGTAGGTTGCTAACTAAGGTTAGCCCTTTTTCTGCATCATTTTCGAGATTACTTGCCTCACGATTTAGGCGTTGCCCATTCCGTAAAAGGATGGCATTGGGGCGACGAGTTGGATCTAGCCAATAATCAGAGGCACTGATACGATCAACAGGCTGTTGATTAAATGGTTCATTATTGACCAAATTTAGTACTGAATCGCCTGTTGCTGTCGGTGCTCCAGGAATATCACTGGCATCTGGCAAGGCATCATCTCGCGTTGAATAAATAATTCCACTCACGGGAAACATATACTCTGGTACAGGATACTCTTCTTGCGTGGCATTGGGAATTTTATTCGGATTAATCGGCTGCTCACGTAGTTTCTTGAAATCGATCACCGTAGCCCGGATTTCCATCGGGAGACGATTTTCTGGCTCAAGGTCATATTGAGGCATACCACTTTTCCAACCACTCTGACCCTTATCCGACTGTTGTCGAGTGTATGAATTATCGTAACCTGCATCACCGCTACGCTTGGGCTGCTCTGTACTTTTAATCTGCCTTGCATCTAAAAAAGAAACCTCTTGAATTGTGCCATGAGCTAGATTAAACCCACTTCGAGGTTGAGTAGATACAGTTAATGCTCCTTCAAGGATTTGTAAACCACATAAAGTGGTATCAATTGCACTACGCTCTGCAAGGGTGAGCTTGTCATTCCCTTTGCTTGCCAAAGTTGCTAAGGCTTGTTTGAGCATGGGATTTACAGGCCGACCATTTGGATAAACTAAGTTTGACTGGTATACCAAACGAGCATCATTAGCAGAGTCATAAGAGTCTTTGCTTGGTGCATAGACAATGCCATTGTTGGAAAAACCATTACCACTTAATGGCTTACCGTTACCCACCTCACCACTGATTGGCTCTAGTCCATTCCAGTTACGCGATGTTTTCCAATCGGTTGGATCGTAAAAACTGCTCACACAGGCAACAGGCCTTTGTCCGCGATTATCATTATCCGGGTAACGATAATGATAAACAGCAGTAGCACGCATTTTTAAATAAGGTCGTTTTGGAGCGGCTTTTCCGGTTGCTGTTTCATCATCAATATAAACAGGGCTACCTGCTTCATACCGTTCAACAATACGCTTACGGTAGGGATGGGTGTTGAGAATCGTTGCAACCGCCGAATTTTTTGGATCGGGAGGTTGAGGCATCCAGTCCGGCCAAACAATATACTCCGCCGAAGCTGGTGGATTCCCTGCTGAGTCAGCATTTGCCGGTAAATAGATACCTGCACCGGTAATGACTCGTAAACCACCCGTTGGCTCATTTTGTCGCTCTGGCGCACGAGCAGCGTTCTCTTCCCAGAATCCATCACGCTCTGTTGCACCCAAATCATCTAGACGGGTTACACGGGTGAGTCGATACCGTTCACCTTCTGAGGGATTTTCTCCGCCGTTCGGACGTTTCCACCAAGATCGACCATTTAAACCAAGTATGTTTTGTGTTTTATCAGTGGCAAAAGCTTGGGTTGTCGTATCCCACCAAACAGCCGGTAAATTGTTGCCGACAAGGATGCGATCACCTACAAACTCCTCCTTCTCAGCATCCATGGTTTCTGGGTTAGCTTGAGGCAGTCTGTCCGGGTTGTACTGTAGTCCTGTAGCGTTTGGTAAAATCCAGGCATCAATAGGTCGGAGATTATCAGTTCTTGCATCTTGCAAACCTGCTCCGCTAATTGCGCTGTCAATTGACGCAGTAAATGCTACTTCTGATGCAGGTACACGACGGGTACGATTGCGGAACCATAAATCTAAGGCTTCTGCACGAAGTTTTTCCGGGGCAACGTTTGAACCGCCTTGAATGCGTTCGGCAATCCTTTCACGCACGGGTTCAGGGTCTTTATCTGCTGGTTCAGCAATGGCCAAATCCACTAATTTTGCAATTCGAGCCTCATAAGCTCTGTTGTTGTAGGCTAATCGCGTTGAATCGTCACTGACTGACTTATTGGTAGTATTTATGCCATTAGCATTTGCTGCAATCTTAGGATCTGTTTCTCGTCCTTGAAAAAGATCAACTCTTACACCGCCGCTTGTATTTTGGTTATCATGAATACGTCCCATGCCAACGTTTCCACCAACCACGATTTTAGAGTTTTCAGCATCATAAAAACAAGACTTAGGGCTACTGACTTGATAAAACCGCAGAGACTGATTTGTCCCTTGAGAGGCAACGAAGTTACCGTTAGCCAAAATTCGACCACTCAAGAAAAAATCTGTACCTGATGATAGGTCTAAGTCATCTGAAGATACGATAGCATTATTGTTCAAAGGAATCCTAGCTTGGTCTTGTTGATATTCAAGAGCCGTAAAACCACGATTTCCTTTGAACGTTTCATAGTTGCCAATTTGGTTATAAGGTGCTTGGTTATACCCTGCTAATAAACCAGCTTGAGCAATGCTTGTGATGGGGACATTAACCACATAACTAAAAAAGGCTTTTTTCAGCAACCCATCAACAGAACTCCATTCGTCTTGTCCTGATGGCCCCCCACGTTCACATTGAGGATTAAGAGCAGCAGCTTCTAGGGCTTGTGGTTCAGTTCTTGCTTCAAACGGAACACGTGCACGTTGCTCAGTGGTTGGCTTGCGGTAAAGAATGCCGTAAAGCGTGAATGTATCATAGAGACCATTATTGTCTGTATCTACTGGAAACCGCCAAGCTGTTTGGACGGCTTCTTCTGGACGTTGAATTCCCCCAGTACCATTTGATTCAAAAGCGATTTCTACCCGAACCTCATCATCCAGGGTATAACGAGCTTTTTCCAGCACCCGCGTTAATGCTGCATCTCTAGGTGTTCCCCTCGGTAAGGTTTCATCATTGAAGAGATCCTCAATTTTTATCCTGGCTCGATCCAAGGCCGGAGCCGCCGCATTGAGCGCTACCTGGCTCACTCGGAAATTACTTGCATTCTTCGCCCGATCCATCGATCGCAGCACCAACGTCGCGCTCGTCAGCACCACCACCAAAATCACCATTGTCACCGTCGGCAACACAAAACCCCCCTGAGGGTTCCGCCCCGCCATCGTCAGGATGATGCCCCGTATCCCCCGCAAGACCCGTCCAGGGAAGCGACTAAGCTCTTGCCAGAGAATATCAAAGCTTTTAAGGAGTCGTTCAAAGATCGACATAGCTACATTCCTGAATTCGTAAACGCGCAAGCAACGGTGCAACCCCCTAAAGAGGCGATCGCACCCTCAGAGAAATTGACAGTTGGTGTAAGGCCTCAACAGCAGCCAGAGCGATTCCAGACAGGAACTCAAAAATCTCCAAAAACGTTAGAAAACTTTGCGCTGAGGGGAAAACGTTCCCAATCGCCAATGCTGCATTGGGAGACAATTGCCCCCCGTCCCACCCGGACTAACCCAAGGCTAACATACCCCAATCCCCCCCCAATCCCATCATCCCACCCCCCGAAAAATTCCCACACCATCCCCCCGCCAGTGATACAATACAGGCACATTTAACATTCAATTAAGAATTGCGGGAGAAACAACCATGGATTTTGATTGGCGGCTTGTCGTAGTGCTCGGTCCCCTGTTCATCGCCGCAGGCTGGGCCGGCTTCAACATCTTTGCGGCAGCATTGGGTCAAGTTCAAGGCTTCTTCAATAAGAACTAAAAAAAGGAACGGCGTTATACCGCTCCCCCCACCCCCCGGTAACGGGGGGTTTGGTTTGAGAAAAGAGGATAGAGAAGAGAGGAAGCTCAACCTCACTTCCCACTCCTCACTCCATCACCGTCGGATTCACCCGCTCCAACTTCGCCCCCAAACCCCGTAACTTCGCCTCCAAATTGTCATAACCCCGATCCAAATGGTGTAAACCCTTCACCACCGTCTCCCCTTGGGCCGCCAGCCCCGCCAACACCAACGCCGCCGAAGCCCGCAAATCCGTTGCCATCACTGGCGCACCCGATAAAAACGGTACACCCTGAATAATCGCATTGTGGCCCTTGAGGCGAATATCCGCCCCCATCCGCACCAACTCCGCCACATGGCGCAACCGATTTTCAAACACCGTCTCCGTAATCACACTGTTCCCCTCACTCAACGTCATCAACGCCATAAATTGCGCCTGCATATCCGTTGGGAACCCCGGATAGGGCAACGTCTCAATATCCGTGGCAACCCGCCGGTTGGGGATAATCCGCAGCGAATTCACCGTATCCTGCACCACATCAGAACCCATATCCCGCAACTTGGCAATCACGGGGGAGAGGTGATCGGGAATGACTGGGGAAAGGGAAATTTCCGATTGGGTAATCGCCCCCGCTACCAAAAACGTTCCTGCTTCGATGCGATCGGGAATAATGCTGTAGTCCACCGCATGGAGCCGAGGCACACCGCTAATCGTGATCGTATTCGTCCCCGCACCGCGAATCCTCGCCCCCATGGCTCGGCAGAAATTCGCCAAATCCGACACCTCCGGCTCCTGAGCCGCATTCTCGATCGTCGTCTCCCCTTCCGCCAACGTTGCTGCCATAATCAGCGTTTCCGTCGCCCCCACACTGGGATAATCCAGATAAATCTTGCCCCCCTTCAACTTGCCCCCTGGCACATCGGCATGGACAATGCCATGCTCAATGCGCACCTGGGCCCCCAGCGTCTGTAAGCCCCGCACATGAAGATCCACCGGCCGCGCCCCGATCGCACAACCCCCCGGTAAAGGAACCCGCGCCGTCCCCAACCGCGCCACCAACGAACCAATAATAAAAAAGCTCGCCCGCAACTTCGAGACGAGATCATAGGGAGCTTTTGAAGTGGTGAGGTGGTGGGTGTCGAGGTCAAGTACACCATTTTGATAATTGACCCCAATGCCCAAAGCCTCCAAAACCTGATTCATCCGTGCAATATCTGTGAGATTGGGGACATTGCGGAGCCGACAATGGTCAGGACAGAGGAGGGCGGCGGCCATAATCGCTAGGACAGAGTTTTTGGCCCCGCTGATCTGCACATGGCCCGCAAGGGGTTGCCCGCCCCAAATATGGAGCGTTGGGCCATCATCAAGAGCTTCAGGATTTTGGGTGGGGATGGCTAGATCTGGGCTTACGGATGTTTTTTCCACGATCACAAGGGTTAGGGTTAAATTAACGAGTTTGAACTGATTTTTGGTTTAAATTCTACAGCAAAGCCGAAAAAAGTCTAGGGCAAGGTTTTCTTTGTCAAGGATTTGTAAACTACAATTCCTAAATTTTGACACTCCCCGCGCTAAAGCGACGGGGATTCTTCACTCAACGAGCCAACTTGCTCAGACAGGATGACTCCAGCCAAAGTAGAGGTCGATTCTCCTGAAGCGTTGCTTGCGTCTCGCGCAAAAGTT
>NZ_JAYGHW010000027.1:0-13807 GCF_034932185.1 Spirulina sp. CCNP1310
TTTGAACTCAAGTACAATCATTCTCTTATGCTAGCATATCTGGCGTAAGAATGCGGCTAAAGCCGCCGTTGCTTTTCATCCCTGGGTTAAAACCGCATTGCTCTCAAGCTATCGGGATATTCCGTAATGAACTGGCAAAAATTCCAGAACGTCTCGATCATTTAGCAAGCGATCCGGGTCTGAAGGTCTTTCCACTTTCAGAGCCGATGCTGGAATGCCAAGTATCTCTTGGTGCAATGGAGTTATCACTTAAGCCCTATGACTTAGCGATTCTTGGCGCAATTTTAGTTAAAGGGGAAGAACTGCGCAGAGCGGGACATACTTGGATTGGTTTTTGTGAATTAGATTCTGATCTTCAACCTTGGGATAGATCTGGTGCCAGGAAACCTATTCTCAGCGCACTTTATAATAATTTTCAAATATGGGTGTACAGTGACTTCTTGGTAGAGGATATTGAGGAACTTCCTACTGGTTGGATTTGAACATAGAATATCATCAGTTCTGGGGGTTGTAACATATCAAGCAGGAATTGAAGATCCCGTTACATAAATCACCTGGGCGGCGGAAAGGATTTCATGGCGGCGTAAGTAGTTGCGATAGGGTTGCTGTCGCTTCATCGGTTTTGATCGTCCGTTCTCTCCCTGTTTTAGCAATTTCTAGCAGTTGTTTGGGTTTATTTTCTACCTTATAGGATCGAGTCACCTGCTCAACAAGCTTTTGCTGGCCTCCTCCCCCAATCTGAATAAAGCCAAGAGACTGGGGAAAGGTTCCAGTTCGGCCATGGCGATCGCCAGCGGTTAATTTTGGCGTGATTATCCCTGTTGGCGGCGGGCGAGATAGCGATAGGCGAAATAGGCTGAAAGGATCATCGTGAAGGAAAATAGCGTCGTCAACGTCCCTAGGGCATAGAGAGCAGGTGATGTGACGTTGGTGGTCATGCCGAAAATTTCTAGGGGGAGCGTGTTGTATTGCCCGGATACCAAGGAGGTGCGGGTAAATTCATCATAGGAAAGGGTGAACGTCAGCAACCCGACACCGATTAAACTGGGGGCAATCAGGGGCAGGACAATTTCCCCAAAGGTTTTAAAATCACTCGCGCCGAGATCCCTGGCCGCCTCCTCGTAGGCGGGGTTAAAGCGGTTGAAGATGCCCAACATGATTAAAAAGGCAATGGGCAATGTCCAAGACAGATGCGCTCCCAATCCCGATGTTAGCCAATTCGTCGGCCAGCCAAAGACTTGGAACATCACGCCAATCCCTAGGGAAATGAGAATACTGGGAACAATTAAACTGGCGATGGTTAAATAAAATAACGGCGTTGCTCCCTTAAACCGTTCCCGAAACGCCATGCTGGAGAGTACCGAAGTGGCGGCAGCTAAGAGGGTGACGATTGCCCCCAATAGGAGCGATCGCCCAAAGGGTTCAACAAAATTCCCCACCCGCTGCTCCTGAAACACCTGCCCCAACCAATAAAAGCCAAAACTCCGAATCGGGAACGTTAACGTGCCGTCGGGGCCTTGGAGGGAGAGGATAAAAATCGTGAACATGGGGCCATAAAGGAACAGCACAAATAGCCCGAAAAATACTGCTAAAACATAAAAGGAGAGCGATCGCTTTTGCATTGTTTATAACTCCTTGCGAATATTCACAACCCGTAAAATCCCCACCACCAAAACCAACGTCACCCCCAAAAGTACCATCGCATTGGCCGCCGCCAGGGGATATTGCACACTTCCGATTTGCGTTTGAATCAACTTGCCAATGGAAGCCGCCTGACCCCCACCCATCAGCCGCACCGTCACAAATTCCCCCATCACCAATGTCACAATAAAAATTGACCCAATGGCAATCCCCGGAGCCGAAAGGGGCAAAATCACCTCCCGAAACACCCCAAATCCCGAAGCCCCCATATCCTCCGCTGCCGTCACCAGGTTGCGATCGATCCGCATCAAACTATTAAAAATCGGGGCAATCATAAAAATGATGTAAAGATGCACCATCCCCAACACCACGGCAAAATCAGAATAAAGTAAAAATTCTAGGGGTTGCTGAATTAAACCCACCCCTATTAATAACTGATTAACTAACCCTTCTTTCCCCAACAACGGAACCCAAGAGATCATCCGAATAATATTCGATGTCCAGAAGGGGATCGTACAGAGCAAAAATAGTAAAACTTGCCATTGTAATTTGGGTACATGGAAGGCGAGGAAATAGGCCACTGGGTAGCCAATCAGCAGCGTTGCGAGCCACACCAACCCGACGAACTTAAACGTATTCAGGTAGGTTCTCAGCGTCACATCGGAGCTAAATAAACTGGTATAATTTTGAAACGTAAACGCGGGGGTCATGGAGTAGCCCGTAAATTCCCAAAAGCTGACCACAGCAATAAAGACAATGGGAACCACCAAAAACATTAAAATTAAAATGGTTTGGGGCGTAACCAGTAGATAGGGCTTTAAAGATTTCCAATGTTGATCCATAAAATCTATTTTCCTTGTCAAAATCAATCATTAACCCGGTTTGTAGCGAGAACTTCAGACCTCATCTTTCGGCATCTTGCCCTAGAAACCAGTATTGTAGGGGCGAAAAACCTTTCGCCCCTCATCAAAACCTAAGAAGCCACAAATTCGTTCCACTTCTGGACTAAATAGGTATTTTCTGCCATCGTTGAATTCCAGCAGACGATATTGCCGCACCGTTCTTCAAAGGAACCGCCATCACGGGTTGCCCCTGTTTTGGCCAAGGTTTTACCGAAGGGATCCACCATATCCTCCGTTGCTGCTTTGCCTTCATACCAATAAGCCCATTCCGCCTCCGACATATACTTCTTCGCATTCTCCGGAGCCGCACTATAGTAACCTTGACGACCTAAAAAGGCTCCCACCCAACCCTCTAACATCCAGTTGATATATTCATAAGCAACATCACGAGCCATCCCCTCAAGATTTTTCGATAGCCCAACGCCACCGCCCCAGCCGCGATAACCTTCTTTTAAAGGTGCATAAATGCATTCCGTTCCTTGGGATTGCACCGCCGTTACCGCTGGCGACCACATCGATTGCAACACCACCTCACCAGAGGACATCAAATTCACCGATTCATCAAAGGTTTTCCAAAAAGCGCGGAATTGCCCGGCTCGTTTTTGCTCCTTCAAAATATCAGTAATTTTGTCGATTTCTTCACGGGTCATATTCCCTTTATCCTCAAAGGTCATTAACCCTAAAGCTTCCGCCACCATTGCCGCATCCATGATGCCAATTTGGGGAATATCAAGAATAGCGGTTTTACCCCGAAATTCTTCATTAAACAATTCCCCCCAACTTTCAATCGTGCGACCGACTAAATCAGGGCGATAACCTAAAGTATCCGCGTTGTATTGGAAGGGGATCAGCGTGGCGTATTCTGTGGGGGTTTCAGAAAATTCTTTAGAATCAGCCCCAGTGAGATACATCACCCGATAAGGCGATGTGCCTTGGGATTTTTCCACCGGCATCCCATTAAATTCACCTGTGGTAAAGAAGGAAACAATTTTATCCCAATCGGTAATTTTGTTAATATCAATGGGTTGTAAGTTACCAGAAGGCACAACCAGAGGTAAGCTGAAGTATTCACCATCAAAAATATCATATTGCCCCGGTTGGGTGATGGCAATTTGGTTATTTTCTTCGGTACTCAATGCCCGCATTTCAAGTTTAATACCGAGGTCTTCCTGGGCTTTATCGCGAATTTCGTTGATTTGTGAAACTCCAGTACCAATCAAACGGAGGGTGACATCTTTGCTGCTGTTGGTGTTCACCATCGGTGCAGAATCGGGATTACTGGGGGTTCCCCGTTGGCCGCAACTGGCGGCAACGGCGGCGGCTCCGGTGGCGAGGCCGGCATGGAGAAGTTGACGACGGGAGAGTTTAGTCATGTTTGGGTTGATGAATGAACGAAATTAATGGGGTAAAAATACGCCATCGTGGGCAGACCAGCGCAGGCTGACGAGTTGCCCCTCTTGCCAGCCTGCTTTGTGCCAGTCTTCAGTGCGGGCTTTATAGAGGATTTCTTGGCCGGTGGCTTCGGTGATTAAGCCGACACGGGTGACGTAGCCGGTGAGTTCGATATCGATGATCCGGGCGGTGATGTGGTTGGCTTGGGGGTTGGGGGTGTCGGTTTCGTTGTTGGGAAGGAGGGTGAGGAGGTCGGGACGCACTGAGCAGGCGGCGGCACTGCCGACGGGGAGGGCTTGACCTCGACAGAAGAGGGAGCCTAGTTCGGGGATGGCAAGCTCGATGATATCGAGGTCGTTCTCATCGGGGGCAGCACTGATCACTGTCCCCTCAAAGATGTTGTTATCGCCGATGAATTTGGCGACAAATCGGGAGGCGGGGGTGGCAAAAAGATCCTCTGGGGTGGCTACTTGGTCGATTAAGCCGTGATCCATGACGACGACTTGATCGGAGAGGGCGAAGGCTTCTTCGACGTGGTGGGTGACTTGAATGAACGTGAGGCCAAATTGTTTTTGAATTTTTCGCAGTTCGCTGCGCATCCGTACCCGCAGGTTTTCATCGAGGGCGCTGAGGGGTTCATCGAGCATGAGGACTCTGGGACGGGTGACGAGGGCGCGGGCGAGGGCGATGCGCTGCTGTTGACCGCCGCTGAGTTGGTGGGGTTTACGATCGCTCGTATGGCTCAACCCCACTAATTCTAAAATTTCCCCGACACGGGTTTTGCGTTCCTGGGGGGCAATGCCGCGCATTTTCAGGCCAAACTCGACATTTTGCCAGATGGTTTTATGGGGGAAAAGGGCATAGTTTTGGAACATCATCGCGGTGTTCCGTTTGGCGGCGGGGAGGTGGGTGACGGGGCGATCGCCAATGTACACCTCCCCACGGGTGACGGTTTCATGGCCGGCAATCATCCGCAAAGTTGTAGTTTTACCGCAACCGCTGGGGCCGAGGAGGCAGCAGTAGGCTCCGGCGGGAATATCCAGGTGTAGATCTTGAACCGCGACGACGGGGCCATAGCGTTTGGTGAGCGATCGCAACGCAACCCCCGCCGCTGCCTGGGCGATCGCGCTAAAGGTGGCGGGGGGAGAAGCCGTAGAGGGGGTCATGGGCATAGGGAAGGAAAAAGGCAGGCTAAAACTGGGGTGGCAGCTAACAGAGTTCTGAACAATGCCCCAGACTTAACCTTGAGTCCTGTATACTCTCTTGCCTGCAACGGTAAAGTATCGAGGAATACCAATAGTTATCCTCCACCTCACCTAAGCCTTGAGGGGTCTGAGCTACCGGATGGCGATCGCCTCCTCGCCCTCACAAATCGTTTTTGTCCATCCGCTGTCATCAATTGTTCCCGAACGCTCACACCGATCACCTTTTCTGCTTTTTTAAATTCAATTAATCATTCGATACAAACTCGATTACGCCCTTCAGTTTTAGCCCTATATAAGGCGATATCTGCGCGTCTGACTAGCTCAGTGACGTTCAATAGATTGGCATTCAAAGTTGAGACTCCAAAAGAAGCGGTTACTTGAAAAGCAACTGATGGATCAGAATAACTGAATTGAAATTGAGAGATACCTAGTCGCAAGCGTTCTGCCACAATAAAGGCTTCTGAGCTTTCGGTTTCCGGCAATAAAACCATGAACTCTTCCCCACCGTAACGCATTACTAGATCACTGGGTCGTACTAACTGTTTTAGTAAACTTGCCGCATTTTTAAGAACGCTATCCCCTACCAAATGACCAAATTTATCGTTAATTAATTTAAAGTGATCAAGATCAAACAAAATGATCGAAAAGGGTAGATTGTTTTCAGCGTGGTAGGCAGCTTCTTGATCTAGTTTTACCCTCAAAGCTCTACGATTTGGCAATCCTGTAAGATCATCTATATTCGACAGATCTTCAAGTTTGCGATTAGCTAAAATGAGTTCCTTTTGTGCCTCCGTAAAATCAAGAATTGGAAAACAAAGGACTTGAGCATTAATGCAAATAATATTCAGGCATAATACACCTACCAAAATTCCCATGACTATTGTTTCATTAATGGTATCTGGATAGAGCCAGCCCAATAAAAGAATAAAAGACCTGACAATGAGAAGCAGAGATATTAGAAAATTCAGTCCGATGATCGCCCACACAATAATATTTTTGGGGGTAGCAAATTTAAGCATATAAATTCCTGGGATAGAGTAAAAGATCCCATTGATTATTGATGTATACATTCCAGGTATCCATTTGTCATGCATAATCCAGCTTAAAAACAAGAACGTAAATAACAGCACAAAAGCTATGACCCCTAAAATAATTTTTGAGCGTCTTTTTCCCAAAAATGAGTCAATGGAAAACCCTAAGAAAATTGGCATTGCTAAAATCAAAACGTTTGCTAAGGGTAATGTGATTAGATTTATGCCATTTACAAATCTGTAAAGAAAAAACAGCCATCCTAAAGCAAACAAGAAACACCCATAGGCCAGCCATTGTATAAATGAGCGGTGACGAATTCCGAAAACGAAGAGCAAGAAGATTCCATTGATCAGAAAGTTCAAAACTGTAAGCAAAATCAATGTCTTTAAGTCAACTGAAAGTAGTATATTAGTCATTTTTGTGTGTGTCAGGGCGTAAAGATTTGGCTGTAAACCTTGTTCAGTATAAGTTTTGCGATAAGCTAATCAACATTCAAACTACACTGTACCAATCGCACTAAAACCCTTGTACAGAGAGGCTTAGAAAAACTAGGATGCAAATTAGCTGCCGATCAGCTTATACAGCAAGGATTTCAACAGTAAGTGACATTACTCTTGTCGGACTACCAATCCTTACATCAGGGCAGGTGCCAAAACTTTGTTTGAAGTGAGTTAACTATTGATTAAACTACAATGACAAGATAACTCTTTTGAGGAGGATTTTCCGACACACTGACGGACTAACTTCGATATTATGGGTGTTAGACCACGACTGGCGAATAACACTCTGAACATAGGGGATTATACACAATCCGGTTGTAGCGTTGATCTGCGTAGGGGCGTTGGCGTAAGCCTGACGGAGGCACAAGAATTTTTTGCCCCTACATCACTTACAGATTTACACGATCTGATTAAGCGGATTCCATATTATATCCCAACCAGAGTGATGGAAGTAGCACATGAGTTTAAGCGCCTTGATGGCGATCGCTAGACCGCCCACTTTCGGTAAATCAGGCGTAAAGATTCCACAAGGCGTTAGAGCCGCCTAATCCCCGCTTCACAGCCAAAAGGGTAAATGGCCATCGAGATCCGGAGGCTTAATGCCTTTTAAGGCCAAATAACCAATTTTATCGCTGTAGTAAATGGAAACAGGGAGACGCGGCTGGGGCACAGAACCGAGGTGAAGTAAGGTAAGAGCTAACACAGACTGAATGGCCCGTTCAATGCCCAAACTGGGATCACTGATCACAGATAAGGGTTGAGCCGTAGCGTTAGCAAAAGGGGGGAGTGAAGATACAAGTAATGCTTCTGTATCACTAAGTTTGAGAATATCACCTTTTTGGGGTTGTTGAACTTTACCCTGGGAATTAAGGCGATATAGGCGAGGGAAACCTGTTTTACGAATTTCAACGCAGTAAAACTGAGCATTTAATTGGATCGCAATTTCCCGCAAGATCTGCTTCTCTTCACCGCGAAAAGGGCCATCACGATGAATCACAACCCGCTTGCTCACAAATTGCGATCGCGGAAACAGCATTTCTAAAACATGACGGGGCAAAGTTTCCCCTTCTAAAGCACTGTCATGGAGGCGATAATTGAGGAGTTGTCCACCGTTGGTATAAATGCGGGTGATGGCGGTGGTGTTAATGGAACCGGGGGAATTTCGCTTGCGATCGCGGGCCACATCTAACCCCACGACAAAATCGGTAAAGTCTAAAGGTTGAGCCAATGTAAATAATGTATTTCCCGTTTTTGCGAGAATCCCCATCACGACATTATTCACTGCATATGGATTGGCTAGTGTTTGTTCATAGATCATTTGGCTAGGAATGCCTTGGTTAATCGTCAGCCGTTTGAGGCGATGATAAATTGGTTCACTGGTGGCTGTTTTTTGGGGTAATAGGGCCAAAATTAAATCAACAGATTGCTGTTGAATGTGATCAACGGCTTGTTCTAAAGTAGACAGAGATATTTCAGTAATGCGTTGGGTTGATGAAATATGGGTAGTAAAGCCAATAGCCTGCAAGCAACTTTTGAGGTCTTTAGAAAAACCCGTGTTGATCATATTCTTACGAGCATCAATTAAACCAATCTTCAAGGTTGAATTTTCAATAAATTGAGGGGCTTTGAGATAAACCCCATGGCGGCGTAAATTTTGAATTAACGTCTGTTTTTGATGTTCAGCAATATAATGATTGCCAAAACGGATCTGTTGGGAACAGCCAATGTGAGCAGCGGTGGTAAAAAAATGAGGTTGGCGTTCCATACTCACCCAATCCGGCTGTTTTCTGATGATTTTGGCTAGTTTTTCGACCATTTCTCGCCGTTTTTCGGGTTGAAGTCGGAGATAACTGGTCACTTGGGGTAAGTGGAGACCCAATTTTTCAAGCGTGACTAAATCAAGGCTAGGCTGTAAACATCCCAGCGGGTAATCATAGTTACCTTGCAAGCGAACCACCCATTCTTGAGGATCAGCCTGTTGAAGATGTTGACGGATGGTTTCTGTGGTTGCCAAACTGAGGAGGCGATCGCGGTGGTCATCCATCGGACCGACAATATCAATAATTTTAGCTTTGAAGTTTAAATTTCTGACTAAAACCCAAACATCAATTAAATCTTCAATATCCTTCAATTGCTTAATAACCTCTCCAAACCCAGCTTGAAGGATAATACGGGATTTAATAGCGATGGAAAGAGCAGGGGTGTTTTGAATCACCCAACCACGGGTTGTGTAATCTCTTTCGATTTTAATGTTATCGATAACCTTCACTTCTTGGGCAATGGTGTTTTTTAATGGTGATTTTAACTTGAAATTAATCACAGCGTTGGCATAATCTGCTTGATTTTGAACTGTCACCGCTCCCCCATCAGCCCTGATTCTCAATAGGGCACGAAAATTCTCCGGGTCTTTCTGCCAAACGTAACTACAGAGTTGCTGAAGTTCCTCAGTTTGTAAGTTTTGATTCGTGATTAAGCAAGGAGAACTCCAAACAAAATACCCATCTCGGCAGAATTCTCTCGCTTCGTAAACTAATTTACGCCCAACCTCCTGGCGATTCGATGGCTCAATTTCTAAACCGTAGCGGTAAATTTTGGGAATTCTATCCGTGTTAACCAGGATGAAATCAGCGCAAATCATACCCTGTACCTTGATGATTGAAAATTGTTCTTTCCTGATGAAATGTAGGGGCGAAATTTTTTTCGTCCCTTCGTCCCTTCGCCCCTGCCTGGGGTTATGCTTGCTTAAAGCGACCCAAACCCTTTCTTTTTCTTGCCTTTTTTCTTCTTCTTCCCTGCTGCATAGTCCCGGAAACCCGGCTGAGGCGCACCGCCACCACCGAACATTCCCCCCAAACCGCCGCCGCCCATTCCCGGCATTCCCGGCATTCCCATCCCCGGCATCCCTTGCCCCATTTGCTTCATCATCGTCCGCATCCGCGTGAAATCGGCAATCAATTTAGAAACCGCTTGGAGCGTGTGGCCGGAACCTTGGGCGATGCGATCGCGCCGACTGGGGGATTTGGCCAACAAATCGGGGTTTTTGCGCTCCTCCTTCGTCATCGAGTTGATCATTGCTTCGGTGATCTTTAGTTGTGCCTCCCCCTTTTGTAAATCGGCACTACTGAGCTTATTCATCCCCGGAATTAACTTCAAAACCCCACCCAGGGAACCCATATTTTTCAGCAGGCGCATTTGCTTGAGGAAATCATCAAAATCAAACCGCGCCTCCATGATTTTTTCCTGCATCTTGGCGGCATCGGCCAGATCAAACTCCTCCTGAGCCTTTTCCACCAAGGTGAGAATATCCCCCATGTTGAGGATGCGCGAAGCCATGCGATCGGGGTAAAAAGGTTGGAGGGCTTCCACCTTTTCCCCCACGCCGACAAATTTAATCGGCTGACCCGAAATGCACCGCACCGATAACGCCGCCCCGCCGCGACTGTCCCCGTCCATTTTCGTGAGGATTGCGCCGGTAATGCCGATTTCTGTATGGAATGTGCGGGTGAGGTTGGCGGCTTCTTGCCCCGTCATCGCATCCACCACCAGAAGCGTATCGTGGGGCTGCACCGTTTCTTTAATCCGGGCCAATTCGGCCATCATATCGGCATCGATCTGCAACCGGCCGGCGGTGTCGATAATCACCGTATCCACCCCTAATTCTTGGGCTTTTTCCACCCCTTGGCGGGCAATTTCCACCGGATCAGCATCACTCCCCAGATCGAAGACGGGGACATTAATTTGCGCCCCTAGGGTTTTGAGTTGGTCGATCGCCGCCGGTCGGTACACGTCAGTAGCCACTAAGAGACAACTGCGCTCCTCTTTGCGTAGGTGTAGGGCCAGTTTAGCCGTCGCCGTGGTTTTCCCCGTCCCCTGTAAACCGGCCATCAGGATCACCGTGGGGGCAGTTTCGGCATGGGCGAGGGGGGCATTGCTGGCCCCCATGATTTCCACCAGTTCATCGTGGACAATTTTGATAAATTGCTGATCGGGCCGCACGCCGGACAGCACTTCTGCCCCCAGGGCCTTCTTCTCCACCTCTTGGACAAAATCCCGCACCACCTGAAGGTTCACGTCCGCCTCTAACAGGGCGCGGCGTACCTCTTTGAGGGCATCTTTTACATTGCTTTCGGAGATTTTGTCTTGACCGCGTAGTTTTTTCCAGGCATCTTCAAGGCGATCGGCGAGGGCATCAAACATGGAGGATCAGGGGGTGAATTCAGCAGGGGGCCATGGCTAGGGCCTAACCCTTACCATAGCGCGTTTTGGTGGTTTCCTGAAGGGTCAAGAGGAGAGGGGCAGTGAATGCTCTGGGATTGGGGGGAGGGACTGCCCTAGGGCCTTGCTAAACTAAACAAGATGATTCCCCCTCACCCAGAGGAGATAATTCCAATGACCCTTTCCTTGGATCGTGAGCTACTCTACCCGGACAGTGATGGTCAGCCCATGGCAGATAACACCCTACAGTTTCGCTGGATTGTGCTGATTAAGGAAAATTTAGAACTGTTGTTTGCTGATCAGCCCGATGTGTTCGTGGCGGGGGATTTGCTTTGGTATCCCGTCGAGGGACACCCGGAAATCCGGGTCGCTCCTGATGCGCTGGTGGCGTTTGGTCGCCCCAAAGGAGAACGAGGATCTTATCAACAATGGCAAGAGGAGAATATTGCTCCCCAAGTCGTGTTTGAAATTCTTTCCCCCGGCAATCGTTTAGCCGAAATGAACAAAAAGCGGCAATTTTATGATGATTATGGGGTGGAAGAATATTATCTCTACAACCCAAACCGCAATGATTTAGATGGATTGTATCGGACAACAGAAGGATTGAGGGCGATCGAAGAAATCCAAAACTGGATAAGTCCTCGTTTGGGAATTCGTTTTATGTTAACGGGAACGACGTTGGAACTGTATCGTCCCGATGGGCGACCATTCTTGAGCTTTTTGGAGTTGGAGCAACGTGCTGAACAGGAACGCCAACGGGCTGAACAGGCTGACCAGATGGCTCAACTAGAGCACCAACGGGCTGAACAGGCTGACCAGATGGCTCAACTAGAGCGTCAACGGGCTGAACAGGCTGACCAGATGGCTCAACTAGAGCGTCAACGGGCTGAACAGGCTGATCAACGGGCTGAACAGGCTGATCAACGGGCTGAACAGGAACGCCAACGGGCCGAACGATTAGCGGCTCAGTTGAGGGCGTTGGGTATTGATCCGGAAAGCTAAATCCTGGAACTCAGTATATTTGTCCCAAAGATTTGCTAACCTAAACAAGATGATTCCCCCTCACCCAGAGGAGATAATTCCGATGACGCTTTCCTTGGATCGTGAGCTACTCTACCCGGACAGTGACGGTCAGCCCATGGCAGATAACACCCTACAGTTTCGCTGGATTGTTCTGATTAAGGAAAACCTAGACCTGCTGTTTGCTGACCAACCTGATATTTTTGTGGCGGGAGATTTGCTTTGGTATCCGGTGGAAGGACACCCGGAAATTCGCGTCGCTCCTGATGCGTTGGTGGCGTTTGGTCGTCCGAAGGGAGAGCGGGGATCTTATCAACAATGGAAAGAGGACAATATTGCCCCTCAAGTGGTGTTTGAAATTCTTTCCCCTGGCAATCGTCTGAAAGAGATGCTCAAAAAGCAAGAGTTTTATCACGATTACGGGGTAGAGGAGTACTATATTTACGACCCAGACCGCAATGATTTGCATGGACTGTTGCGCACAGGAGAGGGATTGAGGGCGATTGAAGAAATCCAAAACTGGACAAGTCCCCGTTTAGGGATTCGTTTTGTGTTAACAGCCACTACCTTAGAACTGTATCGCCCCGATGGGCGACCGTTTTTAAGTTTTTTGGAACTGGAGGAACGGGCAGAGCAGGCTGAACAACGGGCAGAGCAGGAAAGGCAACGGGCGGAACAGGAGCACCAACGGGCCAAACAGGCTGACCAACGGGCAGAACAGGAACACCAACGGGCGGAACAGGAACGCCAACGGGCGGAACGATTGGCCGCAAAACTGAGAGCCTTGGGCATTGACCCGGAAAGCTAAAGACGACCGTTCATTTAGTTGAGCTTTGAGGGGCGATCGCCACAATAGCTATAGAGGGCTACCCTAGCGTTCATCGTGAGGGGGCCGTAATTTGCTCTAGACTTGCTCTAAACTTTGGGAATTGCTAGGGGTTGGGCGCGATCCGCATCAGCGCAACGATCGCGCCACAAATTCCTCTCGGATTCCCCCAAGCCTGAGGGTTTGTGTAGTCCATCCATAGACTATTATGATCGCGTGGTTAATTCCTCCATCCCTAAAACGCAACGACTGATGAACAACCCCCAGCGGCTTGGTCTCCTTTTTTTTAAAACAACTGTTTTATCCCTCCTGGTTGCAGGGACGGGGATCGGGATTCTCTATCGTCTCGCCGTCCAGAATCAACAGGCAGAACTGGCCGATCGCCTCGCAGCGGAATTGGTGGCCCTCAGTGCTGACCCCACCACGGGGATTCAGCGGCTCAAAACCCAAGCGGAAGCCGATGGGGGGCCGGAGCAATTTGTGATCGGCCGGGAGGAAGGCGGAACAGTAACATTACCCCTGGATCAAACTGGGGCAGGGGTGAGCCAACCTTTAGAAAAAGCCATTGCGGGGGAAACGGGGACGTTTTGGAGTGGGAAGGCGATCGCCGCCTATGCCCCCATCCCTGACCAAGCCACCTGGGGGGCTGTGGTGCAAATTCCCCAACAACCCTTTAGTCGCCCCTATCTCCAAGTGGCGGTGATTACGATCATCGCGGCGATTTTCCTCAATGCCTTAGGAACGGCGATCTATTGGCTCCTCAGTCGTCATAGCCTGCGGGATCTCACCACCAGCGAAGCCCAACACCGGCTCATGGTGGATCAAGCCCCCGAAGCAATCATTACGATCAATGACAAGGCCCTGATCGAAACCTTCAACCCCGCAGCGGCCCAAATGTTTGGTTATAACCCCAATCAAGTCATCGGCCAAGGCATCGATCGCCTCATGTTGGCCTTTGCTGATGGGGAACTGGAAACCGCCCTGTTCGGCAACGCTACCCTTGTGCAGCCAACCACCACAGCCATCCAAAAACCCACCACCAGCCCCCTCCTCACCGCTAAACGGGAACTGATG
>NZ_JAYGHW010000028.1:0-13557 GCF_034932185.1 Spirulina sp. CCNP1310
CGATCAGGAAGTGGAAAATCACCAGTTGGTAGGGACCACCGTTGTAGAGCCACTCATCGAGGGAAGCGGCTTCCCAGATGGGGTAGAAGTGCAAGCCGATGGCGTTGGAGGAGGGAACAACCGCACCAGAGATGATGTTGTTGCCGTAGAGCAAGGAACCAGCCACGGGTTCACGGATGCCGTCGATGTCCACGGGGGGAGCAGCGATGAAGGCGATGATGAAGCAGGTGGTGGCGGTCAGGAGGGTAGGGATCATCAAGACACCAAACCAGCCCACATAGAGGCGGTTGTTGGTGCTGGTGACCCATTGACAGAAGCGTTCCCAGAGGGAGGCGCTTTGTTGGGTTTGAACGGTTGTGGTCATTGCTTTAAATGATTGCAACTACAGAATGATGATTAAAAGCTGCAAGGTAGTCTTGCATTACGTCTCATTGTATTTACATTTCTTAGGGATTGCACTCATTTTCTGATCAGTTTTGCTGATTGATGGGTTCAGGTTTGATTATCAGCCAGGGGGGATTCCCGAACAGGTCGGGGGGAGCGATCGCCCCCTTGGTAATTTTGGTAATTTTCACTATAATTAAACCAGAATCCACTTTATCCCCAGAGCCATCGTGTTTACTACTGCTGTCCGACCTGTCACCCCGGTCATCCCTGAAGATTTGTTTGGGGCGATCGCCGCCCTCAAGGGAGATCTGAACGCCATCATCCTCGCTCACTACTATCAAGAGGGGGATATCCAAGATTGTGCTGACTATATTGGCGACTCCCTGGGGTTAGCACGACAAGCAGCGGAAACAAAAGCAGAGGTGATCGTTTTTGCCGGGGTTCACTTCATGGCGGAAACCGCCAAAATCCTCAACCCTGATAAGCAAGTCCTGTTACCCGATCTCGATGCCGGTTGCTCCCTTGCCGATAGTTGCCCACCGGATCAGTTTGCCGCATTTAAAGCGCAATACCCCGATCATTTGGTGATCTCCTATATCAACTGTTCAGCGGCGATCAAAACAATGAGCGATATTATCTGCACCAGTTCCAACGCGGTGAAGATTGTCGAGCAAATTCCGGCGGATCAACCGCTGATTTTTGCCCCCGATCGCAACCTTGGCCGCTACGTCATGGAGCAAACGGGGCGGGAGATGGTGCTGTGGCAAGGGAGTTGCATTGTCCATGAGACGTTTTCTGAGAAAAAAATTGTTCAGTTGCAGGTGGAGCATCCGGAAGCCCTGTTGATTGCCCACCCCGAATGTGAGCCGCAGGTGCTGCGCCATGCCGACTATATCGGCTCAACGACGGCGTTGCTCAACTATGCCCAGCAGACCGAGGCCAAAACCTTAATTGTGGCCACCGAGTCAGGAATTTTGCACCAAATGCAAAAGACCTGCCCGGATAAGTTGCTGATTCCCGCCCCGCCGTTGCAAAATTGCGCCTGCAATGAATGCCCCCATATGCGTTTGAATACTTTGGAAAAGTTGTATTTAGCCATGAAGCACCGGCAACCGGAAATCACGCTGCCCTTGGCCACCTGTGAGGCGGCGTTGCGGCCCATTGAGCGGATGCTGGAGATGAGTCGTTAGTTGATGGAGAGGCGAAAAATTTTTGTGCCTCCGGCAGGCTTACGCCAACGCCCCTACGCAGATCAATGCTATCAACGGATTTCGTCTCACCCTAGGATTTGGTGGGCGGAATTTGTTGGCGATTTGCTGTAGGGGTTCTCATAATGGAAAAAGAATTTCCCCTTCAGCAACGGAAAACAGTGATGCACATTCGGGTTCTGGCGATCGCCCTCCTCAGTACGGCCCTCTCTACCCTCTTCTCCGCAAGCAGTCTAGCCAATGGACTCAACCAACAACTCCAGCAGGCGATTTGTGGGCAAAATTGGCGGCAAGGGGTGTCCATTTTGCAGCAAATGAAACGACTGGCTCCTCAACGGGCTGTACAGTTGACCGCCTATCAAAGCCGGTTGCAAGTTTTGGCCGATCGCAATATTTTCATCACCGATTGGAGTTGTGCCAGTGGTGAACTCCCCTCTCCAGATGCACCCGCCACAGCCCCCGACCCGCAAATATTCACAATTCCGATTATTCGACGGGAGGGCAATATTCCCGTTGTGGAAGTTACTTTTAACGGCAAAACTTTCCCGATGCTTTTTGATACGGGAGCCTCCACTACGATGATCTTACCCACGATGGCCAATGCCATCGAGCCGGATATTCAAGGAGAAGGGATGGTGACAGTAGCCGATGGCCGCACCCTGCCCACAACCTTTGCCACCGTGCGATCGCTCCAAGTGGGGGATTTATCCCTCACCGATGTCATGGTTGCCTTTACGGAAAGTACCGACGAGTTAGCCCTAGGAGGCTTAGGACTGTTGGGACAAAATGTTTATGGTTCCTACGACATTGCGATTAAGGAAAATGTAATCGAACTCACGCCCCGTACTGGTTCCTAAACCCTTTAAATTAACAGAGGGGGTCGTAGGGGGTAACGGTTGGAATGCTGGCGGCTGTTGCGCTAAGAGGGGAAGGATTTACCATCAAAAAAAGAAGTCATCATAGGGCAACGGTCGGAACGCTGGTGGCTGTTTCGCTCCCACACCTACGACATAGTTGAGGGGAACAATGCCCCGGCTGCTGGTGGCTTGGCAGATAAAAGCGGCAACTTCCCCCCGGTTGGCCAATTGGTTGCCGTTAAATTGCCCCACAAGGGGAAAGGAAATCACCAAATTTTGCTCAACAGCAGCGGCAACTAAGTTGCGGGCATAACTGGGGATTGATCCCGCATCTTGGAAGGTTTCGCTCAAGATTTGTTCACTGTTGCGGCTAGGAAAGAAATGATTTAAACCAGAGGCGATCGCCACCACCACATGAATACGAGGAATATTATCCTGGGGGGCAAAGGTACGCTGGGGAAAGCCAGAGAGGAAATTGGTTTGATAGGTATAGCGGATCGGCATGATCGCCCAATGACCCTCGGAAACATCCACATAGGTATCGTCCTGATAATCCCGAATAAAGGGGGATTCGGGAAAAGCACGGGTGAGAATTTTCGCAAATTCCGTGCGGGTAATGGGGAGGCTGGGGCGAAACGTGCCATCGGGGAAAGCGGGCATCACCTGCTGACGATGGAGGTGCTCAATACATTGCCTCGCCCAGTGGCCTTGAATATCCGTCGGGCTGGCTTGGGCTGGACTGGGGGAAAGAAGGGCGATCGCCCCCATCCCCAAACCCAACCCGATCACGGCTAACCAATTTTTGATCATGTCTGGCGCAACTCTGGAAAAAGCTCTCGCTCCAGAATAACCGATCCCCTAGAGGATAAACCCCTACTTCTCTCCCTCCACCGTCGAAACCCGCCGCAAACTCAGCACATCGCTCATTTGCCGAATGCGGTTAAAACTTTGATCCAACTGAAGGCGATCGCCAATTTCGATCCCCAAATTAATCAACGCCGGTTTACCCGGATGAGTAATCACCCCTGCTTGACAGACATTAATATTCTGGTCGCTGAGTTTGGCGAGAATATCCCGCATAATCCCGACGCGATCTAACACTTCTACCTGAATATTGACCCGATAACTGGGGCGGCGATTCCCCTGGAGGGCGGCAGGATTCCAACTGACGGGAATGAGGCGATCGCCCTCCACCCCCTCCACATTCAAACAACCCTGACCATGGATCGAAATCCCCCGCGTCCGCGTCACCACGCCAATGATCGATTCCCCTGGAATCGGATGGCAACAGCCCGCAATATGGTGGAGTAACCCCTCCACACCACAGATCGGGTATTGACTTGGCTCACCATGGGCCGGCGCAACCCGTACCGTGGGCAGATCAATCGTCGTGCTGATCGTATTTTGGGGTTCCACCACCTCCAAGGGTTGTTGCGCCTTCACCGCATCGCGAATCCGGTTCACCACCAAATTCAGCGTCATCTCCCCATAGCCCAAGGCCGCCAACAAATCCTCAACGGTGTGATAATTGCACCGCTCCGCCACCGCCTGCATCGGGTCAGACTTAAGCAGGGCATCGAGGCCACTCTTGCCCATTTCTTTTTCCAGCATTTCCCGACCCCGGAGGATATTCTCGTCGCGGTGCGATCGCTTATACCATTGGCGAATCCGGTTCCGCGCACTGGGGGTGACAACAAAATTGAGCCAATCTAAACTGGGGCGGCTACTTTTGGCCGTAATAATCTCAACAATATCCCCATTTTGCAAAGGCGTATCCAGCACCGACCACCGGCCATTCACCCGCGCCCCCTTCATGTGGTTGCCCACCTCCGTATGGATGCGATAGGCAAAATCCACCGCCGTTGCCCCCCGCGCCAAAGCCACCACATCCCCCCCAGGGGTAAACACATAAACATCATCCTCAAAGAGATTCGACTTGAGGTTTTCTACATATTCCTGAGCGTCATTGAGATCATTTTGCCATTCCAGCAATTGCCGCAACCAGGTGAATTTCTCATCATCGGAGGAGAGTTGCGCCACACTGCCGCCGGATTCTTTGTATTTCCAATGGGCCGCAATCCCATATTCAGCGATGTGGTGCATTTCCAGCGTGCGGATCTGGATTTCCAGGGGGCGGCCCGTTAGCCCCACAACGGAGGTATGGAGGGATTGATAGCGGTTCGGTTTGGGGAGGCCAATATAATCTTTAAAGCGGCCCGGAATCGGACGGAACAGATCATGCACCACAGAGAGAGCGCGATAACAACTATCCTTCGTATCCGTAATCACCCGCACCGCTGCGATATCGTAAATTTCATGGAATGCCTTATGCTGGCCTTGCATTTTTTTATAGATACCGTAGAGGTGCTTGGGGCGGCCTTGGAGTTCAACCAAGCCAATCCCCAATTCTGCTAACCGCTCCCGGATCGTTTCTGTCACTTTTTCAATCCGTGCCTCGCGATCAATGCGCCGCTCTGCCACTAAGCCCTGAATTTCTCGATAGGCGTTGGGTTCGAGGTATTTAAAACAGAGGTCTTCGAGTTCCCACTTGAGGCGACCAATCCCTAAACGGTTGGCGAGGGGGGCAAAAATATCACGGGTTTCCTGGGCGATGCGCTGTTGTTTTTCTGGTCTGAGGTGTTCGAGGGTGCGCATATTGTGGAGGCGATCGGCAAGCTTGACGACGATGACGCGAATATCCTGGGCCATGGCGAGGAACATTCTGCGGAAGTTTTCCGCCTGTCGCTCCGTTTTGCTAGAGAAGTTAAAACTGGAAAGCTTGGTTACACCTTCCACCAATTGCCGAACTTCAAAGCCAAATTCTGCTTCAATGGCTTCGGGGGTGACATCGGTATCTTCCACCACATCATGGAGAAAACCGGCGGCAATCATGGCACTATCCCCCCCTAGATCGCGCAATAACCCGGCAACAGCAACGGGATGGGCAATGTAGGGTTCTCCGGATTTCCGCAGTTGGCCCTCGTGAAGTTGATAGGCGAAGTTAAAGGCCCGACAAATTAACAGGGCATCCTCATTACTCCCAAGGGTGGGGTTGAGTAGGCAATCTTGGAGCCAAGGAGGTAGGGTGATATCGGTGGGAAGTAGTGGGGGGGGAGAGGCTACAGGGGCGTTATCGCGGATTGCCTCCCGGTTTACTGGGGTGGGGTGGGGATGGGTTAGGATCGGGGGAGTCATGGTCGCTAGTCCTTTAATAGTGAGTAGAGCCGACTGGATATCCTCCATGCGGCAACGGGGGGATGTAGATGCAGCGGGACAGGGCTGAGGGACAGAAGAAACAAAATAGAGCTTGAGATGGGCTATGCCTTGGGCATTTCTCCATAAATGCGCTCAATACGCAAGATATTTGTATTAAAAATTTATACTTTGGCAATTACTCCTATTATGCCGTCTCCTTTTGATCGTGAACAATATGCAACGGTTTTAAAAACCTTTGTTAATTTAAGAAAGTCTTTACGCGAACCGGGGTTAATCCCCCCGGATTGGTATGAGCATTTTTTAAAGGTTAGACAAGTATACCAGACGACAATTTCCCTGCTAGAGTTCGATCAATTGGGGGGCAGGGAGCGATCGCTCCTCACGGAAATCCATCGCTTGGGGCGACTCCTCGAAACCCAAGCCCTTTTTTTGCAATCCGCTCGTAGGGTGGAGGCGATCGCAAAACGCCAAGGGGATTTTGTAAAACATTTGAACCAAGTTATTCAACTCCTCGAACAGCTTGATCCCAATGCCAATGGAGAACCCAATTTACGGTAAAGTGAGAAGCGTCTTCTTTCTCCGCTACCTATTTTCAAACCCCTATGCCAGAAGCTGTTAGCGTCATCGAAACCTTGGGATTTCCGGCAATTTTGGCCGCCGCCGATGCGATGGTCAAGGCAGCCAGGGTAACGGTGGTGTGGTGTGATAAAGCAGAAAGTGGTCGCTTTGTGGTGGCCATTCGTGGCCCAGTTTCCGAGGTTAAAACGGCTCACCCCGCAGGGATTGAAGCGGCGGAAAATGTCTATGGCGGTGAAGTGATTACCCACTACATCGTCCCGAACCCTCCGGAAAATGTCGTCTCGGTGCTGCCCATCGACTATTCTGAATCCGTGGAGCCATTCCGCTAAGGTTGCGATCGCCCCCATTTTTGAATTTTTGAGTTGTTTTTAAGTCATTTCACAGGAGTTATTTGGTATGCCAGAGGCAGTTGGATCGTTAGAAACGAAGGGTTTTCCGGGGGTACTTGCCGCAGCGGATGCCATGGTGAAAGCCGGGCGTGTCACCCTGGTGGGCTATATCCGGGTGGGGAGTGCGCGGTTTACGGTGAATATCCGGGGCGATGTTTCTGAGGTGAAGGCGGCCATGGATGCCGGGATCGCAGCGGTGGAAACGGCCTATGGTGGCGCGTTGGAGTCCTGGGTGATTATTCCTCGCCCCCATGAAAACGTGGTAGCGGTGCTGCCCATTGATTTTAATGAATCGGTGGCTTCCTTCCGGGCTTCCGTCAATCAACCCCGGATATTTGGTTCCAATAGTTAGTGCTTGCCTTGGGAATTGTGAATAAATTCCACGAAATGATAACAAATGTATATACTATGGGGATGTAGTCCTACCCCGTAAAAACACTGTGCTGCTGATTAACTCGAATCGCCTTGGGGAAAGTGCCCTCAATAAAATGGCCGAATTTGCCTTTGCCAGCCAAATCAACACAGCAGAGCAGTTGACAGTGCGGGTGAAGACGAATCCAGGACTTTTGGCCCAGGGAGAATTGGAATCCCTCCATATTGATGGGGTGGGGCTGGTGATGCGCCAGGATTTGCGCCTGGAGCAAATGCAGCTTCAGATGACGGGGATTCGTGTTAAGCCCTTTAAAGCTTTGTTAGGGAATATTGAACTGGCCCAACCCAGCCATGGGCGGGGCTGTATGGTGTTGACGGATCAAGATTTTCAGGGGGCGTTCCATTCCCCCGATTTAGGCCATCAACTCACGGCTCTCGGATATCCCCACACCGAGATTCACACCCAACTCCAAGCCAATGGCACGTTGAATATGACCTTGAGCGGGGCAGAGATCCCTGCTACTACCTGGCAATTTTTACCGACGATCCGGCCAAACGGGGGGGTGCTCCTAACCGCTCAATCTTCCATTGCTCCTGCTTTACAACCCTTAGCAGAAGTGCTCCGTACCCAAGGGGAAGCCGTATTTAATTTACGCCGCTTTGAGTTGAAGGGGTTAAAGTTCATCATTGCGGGTCTGACGGTGCAGCAGGGTTTGGTGACATTGGAGGCGATCGCCGCCATGACAGAGTTTCCGGCGTGAGGGTTAGATTGGGTTAGATCGGTACATTTGCCCCTATTTGTTTGTCCCCGCGCTACAATTGGGGCAAACCTTGCTGGGCGTTTCCCTATGGCTTATCCCTCCCGTCCTTCAGAAGTCCTTGCGGCTCCTCATCCCTGTGATGTGCCGCTCCCCCCGGATGATTTGATTTTCGATGATGGAGAACCCTTGGAAAGTAATCGTCACCGGATTGCGATGAACGTCTTGATTGAGACGATTCATCAAGCTTGGCGCGATCGCACCAACTATTTTGTTGGCGGCAATATGTTCATCTATTACAGCCGCACCCAAGCAAGAAATCGCGATTTTCGCGGCCCTGATTTTTTTGTGGTCTTAGATGTGGATGGCTCCGAACCCCGCCAGGGCTGGGTGGTGTGGGAAGAGGAGGGGCGTTATCCCGATGTAATTATTGAATTGATGTCTCCCTCCACCGCTGCGGTGGATTTAGGGGAGAAAAAACACTTGTATGCTCACACCTTCCACACCCGTAACTATTTCGTCTATGACCCCTTTGATCCCCAATCCCTCCAAGGTTGGCAATTGACCACCCAAGGGGATTATGAACCCTTAACCCCCAATGATCAGGGTTGGCTGTGGTCTTCTGGCCTCGAACTTTGGCTAGGCCATTGGCAAGGGGAACTCTATCGGGAAACGGCAATCTGGCTACGGTTCTACGATTCCGAAGGCAATCTCATGCCCTTATCAGCAGAGGCGGAGCGGGAGCAATTGCTCTTAGAGCGGGAACGGTCAGCGGCGGAAAGGGAAAGGGCCGAAGCAGCACAGGCTCAAGCTGAAGCAGAAAGGGAAAGGGCTGAAGTAGAGCGAGAAAGGGCCGAACGACTCGCCGCCCATCTCCGCAGCTTGGGCATTGACCCCGATCAACTGTAGGGGCGAAAAATCTTTCGCCCCCTTTAAATCTTGTGCCATGGCTTTGCCTTGGCACAAGCTCTCGGCGGCTCTGCCGCCTGAGATGGAGGCAGAAGCCCTCCAGGGAGCGTTACTTGGCAGAGCCAAGTAACGAGGATTTCATATTATTTGTCAACCTGCGGAATGTCGGATCTAAGGCAATAACCAGATTCTCCCTAAACCGCCACAGGTTCTAAACCTTGGGCTTGATCCAGGAGTTTCTGCAACGCTTCCCCTTCAATCACTTCGGTTTCAAGGATTTGCCGGGTAATGGTTTCAAGAAGGTCGCGGTTTTTTTGGAGGATGGCGATCGCCGTCTGATGGCCCTGTTCAACAATCTCCTTCACCTCCCCATCAATGGCTTGGGCGGTGGTGTCGCTGACATTGCGGCGGGGGTTCATCATTCCCCCTTCCCCTAGGAAACTATTGCCGCCACCTTTTTCATAGGCTAAAGGCCCGAGAACTTTGCTCATCCCGTAGGTTGTCACCATCCGCTCCGCTAAATCCGTCGCCCGTTGCAGGTCATTGGCGGCTCCGGTGGTAATGCTGCCGAAAACCACCTCTTCAGCGGCCCGACCCCCTAAAAGGGTGGCAATTTGATCCCGTAGCTCCGCTTCCGACATTAAAAAGCGGTCTTCCGTGGGCATTTGCAGCGTGTAACCTAAAGCCGCCATCCCACGGGGAACGATGGAAATTTTCGCCACCTTCCCCCCACCGGGCATTAACGCCCCAACGAGGGCATGGCCCACTTCATGGTAAGCAACGATCGTTTTTTCCTTCTCATTGAGGACGCGGCTCTTCTTCTCTAAACCTGCCACGACTCGCTCGATCGCCTCGGCAAAATCGGGCTGGGTGACAGTTTCCCGTTGGTTACGGGCGGCTAAGAGGGCGGCTTCGTTCACCAAGTTGGCTAAATCAGCCCCGGAAAAGCCAGGGGTACGGGTGGCGATCGCCTTCAGATCCACCCCCGGATCCAGTTTTACCTTGCGGCCGTAGATATCAAGGATTTTTAAGCGACCGGGAAGATCGGGGCGATCGACTAAAACTTGACGGTCAAAACGACCGGGACGCAGCAGAGCCGGATCGAGGGTTTCCGGGCGGTTCGTGGCGGCAAGAACAATCACCGTCGCATCCCCCGCCGCAAAGCCATCCATTTCCGTGAGTAATTGATTTAAGGTTTGCTCCCGTTCATCATTGCCCCCGGCCATAAAACCGTTACCAGCGCGGGATTTCCCAATGGCATCCAACTCATCAATAAAGATGATACAGGGGGCTTTTTTCTTAGCCTGTTCAAACAAATCCCGCACCCTTGCGGCCCCGGCTCCCACAAATAGCTCCACAAATTCCGAGCCAGAAATACTAAAGAACGAAACCCCTGCCTCACCGGCCACAGCCTTAGCCAGCAAAGTTTTCCCGGTTCCCGGCGGCCCCACCAGTAGAACCCCCTTAGGAATCCTTGCGCCAATATTGGTATAGCGTTGGGGATTTTTGAGAAATTCGACAATTTCCTCTAATTCTGCCTTAGCCTCTTCTACACCGGCCACATCGGCAAAGCCAACTTTTGTGGCATCATCCTCGACATAAACCTTGGCCTTACTTTTATTAATCGACAATGCCCCTTGAGGGCCACCACCGCCCCGACCGAGGAACAATTGCCAAATCCCCACAAAAATTAACGGCGGAATCACCCAACTGAGGAGACTACCAAACCAGTTATTCCCTTTGGGGGGAGCAGCGGCAAATTCAACGCCTTTGCTTTCTAACCGTTGGGGGAGTTCGAGATCAAAAATGGGCGTAGTGGAGAGGATTGAACCGTATTCTTCACCATTTTCGGGCTTGAGTTGATAGCGGATTTGGTCTTGGCCGACAAAAGCCCGGGCCACTTCGCCATCGTTCACCTGATCGAGAAACAGGCTATAGGGGACGCGGGTAGGCGCAGGGGCAAAAAGTTGCGGGAAAAAGAGATTAATTAAAAAGAAGCCAGTACCGACAATCAGGAAAATATTCCCAATCAGGCGGGGCCAACTGCGTTGCGGTCGATTTTTAACGCTCATCTGATGCAGCAATGAAAAAAGGTTAGTCCCTTTATTGTCTAATGCTGATTCTGATTTTGGGGGTGTGGATGTCCCCCGTTGGCCGTTGTCAATGTCTCGGTTAAAGGGCTTGGGCCCGGAGCCAGGCAATGGGTAAATAAAGCAGTTTGCGTCCTTTGGGGACAAAGGCCCGCTGATTGAATACGTCGTACTGATTTTGTTCAATTACTTTGAGAATGCCTTGATAGAGCATCAGGGCAGACCAAACGGGCCAACGGGCATCGGGGTTGAGGGCGCGAATGCCCTGCTCGGCGTGGTGATAAAAGTCTTGGGCCCGCTTGATTTCAAATTGCATGAAGGCCCGCCAGCGGTTATCAACAACGCTGTTGAATAGGTCTTTTTCGGTGTAGTTGAAGCGGGCTAAATCTTCTAAGGGCAGGTAAATCCGACCGCGCCCGGCATCTTCCCCCACATCCCGGAGAATATTGGTGAGTTGGTTGGCAATGCCGAGGGCGATCGCCGCCTCAATTGCCTCTTTTTGTCCTGTGGTGGACTCCATCAGCCCCAACACGGGGCTGGTCATTAAACCCACCGTTCCCGCCACCCGATAGCAATACAGTTCCAACTCCTTAAAGGTTTCATAGCGGCTACGGTAGAGATCCATCCGTTGGCCGGCGATCATATCCCGAAACGGCTCAATGGGGATGGGGAACCGCTCCAGGGTATCCACCAAGGCGACATCCGCATCTTCCTGGGGATGACCGGCAAACACCGCTTCGAGATGGTTTTCCCATTGATCGAGGGTTTCGGGGGTGGTGGCGGCAGCTTTGGGGCCATCTACCAGTTCATCAGTACGGCGACACCATTCGTAAATGGCCCAGATGGCCCGGCGCTTTTCTGGGGGCATTAATAATGTCCCCATATAGAAGGTTTTCGAGTAATGGGCCGTAATTTGCCGACAATACTCGTAGGACTCGTCTATGGAGACGAGGGGGCGGGTGGTGGGGTGGGGTTTAGGCAGTTGCAGCATTCAATCCGGGCTGGAACGCGATGGGGTAGGGGAATACGCCATTAGATTAGCATTGTCCAAGGGGACTGAGGTTTGGGGTAACGTGGACTAGGACGCAACTAAGGCGGCGGTTGATGGGGCTGGGGTTTGGGCAATTGCCCCTGCCGCCAGCTTACCGGAAAGCACCGCACCCTCCATGCTTCCTAAAAATTCCTGCCAGGTATAACTCCCCGCCAGGTAAAAGTTAGCAATGGGGGTGGTTTGGGTGGGGCGGTGGGCTTGGGAGCCGGATACTGCCTTGTAGACTGAGCGAGGGGTTTTGACCACTTTCGATTTCAGCAGTTGGGCAGGGTTGTCGCCGCTGAAGTCCTGGGGAAAAAGTTTTTGTAATTCCGCCAGGGTCGCGGTGAGAATGGCCTCATCCGGTTGGCTAATCCAATCCGCAGCGGGGGCGAGGACGAGTTCTAGCATGGAGCGATCGCTCCTATAGCCGCGACAGGTGTTGCTCATATCCGCATAGACACTGAGGAGTTCGGAGCGGGAAAAAAGCAATTGATCAATATCTGTTAATTTACGATCAAACCAGAGATGAATATTAATCACCGGCACACCTTCGAGGTGACTGAGTTTTTCAAAAAAGGGCATCGCCCGCCAAGGTTGAGGGATTAAGGTTTTCAGCGGGTCTACCGAGAGGGCAGAAACGTAAGCATCAGCGGTGATCACCTCGCCATCCCGCATCACAAAACCCTTCACCGTCTGATCTTCATTGAGGGCAATTTCCTGAAGGGCGCGATTGAGATGGACTTCGCCCCCATGGGCCGTAATGTAGTCCACCAAGGGCTGACAAAGCCTTTCCGTGGGGGAGCCATCGAGGAAAGCCACCTTAGAGCCGTAGCGTTCCTGCAAGAAGCGATTTAAGGCGGTGAGGGGAACAGTGGCAGAAACTTCGTCGGGATTAATAAACGTTAAGGCCTTAGATGCCGCGATGAAAATATCACTATTGACCTTTTCATCCACCCCTTGGCGTTCCAACCACTCTAGGAGGGTGTACTGATCCATTGCTTCCACATAGTCCTGACCGCGCAAAATGGCCGGCCACAACCCCCAGGCAAAACGAAATTTTTGCTCCCAGGTGAGCATATCGTTATTGCGTAAAATGGAGAGGATGACATTGATCGGCGCAGGTAGATCTGGCACATCAAAGCGGGAATAAGTGCCGGGCTTTTCCGGTTGGTTGAAAATGAGTGTGTGTTCTTTCCACTGCAAACGGTCTTCAATGCCCAATTCGGCAAACAGTTGCAACATATTGGGATAGGCCCCAAAGAAGACGTGCAGCCCCGTTTCATACCAATCGCCATCGGCATCTTGCCAAGCCGCAACCAACCCCCCCAACACATCGCGGCGTTCTAGGACTATGGGGGTGTGACCCGCATCAACGAGATACTTGGCACAGGTTAATCCGGCTAATCCGGCTCCGGCGATCGCAACTTGCATGGCAAGAGTTTCAATCCTTAAGATTTGTTTACAATTTTGCTCTGTGGATATTATACGTTGCGTTTCGTTACATGATCGCGTTTTGAATTCATATTCCTGAATTCAGGACGCAAACCGTCCGCAGGTTGACACTCCCCGCGCTGAAGCGACGGGGATTCTTGGTTCAAAGACCGGACTTAACTGAGCAGGATTTCTCCAACTCAGCCAGAGGCCCAATCTCCCCAAGCGTATAACTTCCCGTGTGCCCCACGGTAGTTAGTCCCAGGCGCAGGATGTTGATGGCAGCATTCACATCTCGGTCAGCCTCATAGCCGCAATGGGGACAGTG
>NZ_JAYGHW010000029.1:0-13386 GCF_034932185.1 Spirulina sp. CCNP1310
GGTTTTTTCGGCGGCGCTTGATTCGACCAAATCCTTTTGCCATGAGCTTTTCTCCCTGAGTCTTCCTCCTCTAGCCTCTCACATTTTTCCCTGGGGGCTCAGTTTTTTCTTTTTTTCGATGTGCCCAATAATCATTCTGTCCCTAAAAGATTACGAATGGTTTGGATATCCTGTTCTAAATCGTCTTCGGTATAGGGCAGATAAGCTTTTTCACGCTTCAGAAATTCGTAGGTCTCCCAACGAGAGGAAAAGTTGAGGATTTGTCGCACTTCGGCGGCTCCAATACGGCCTTGACGATAGTGATCAGCCGCGATCAGTTCTAGAAATCGGCGGGAAACATTGACGGGTTGTAATTGATTGGCTATGTCGTCGGGGAGTTCAATCGTGATCTGCATGATAAGTTTCTCCTGATGATCATTTATCTAACATTCCGCAGGTTGCTCAATCATTAACGATGTGCCTGGGTCAAGATGGTGCGTCAGTCATTCAGTTGCTCTTTTGCCTCATGAAAATCGATCTAACCCATCCTACGATTCTACTTTTTTTAAAACCAACTTTTTTTATTTTTCAGATAAGTATTACTAAATTCTTCATCACTTTTGCTAAGATAAATAATACCTTCAATTACAGCAACTAGCCAAATAATTGGGGAAGCAAGGCCACCAGTTAGAAGTGTTGCGAATAACATCACTAAACCTTCAGATCTATATCCTAAAATAAACTTGTGAACACCAAGGTATCCTAATAAAATTGCAAAAATACTAGCGGCATTTTTTTTGCTGCCGAGGATATTTTGCAATTCAGATCGGTTATTAACCGATTGGTATTTACTTTGAGGATTTCTTGTATTTGTTCCTTTTTTTGTATGAGTTCTATGTGTAGTTTTGTCAGATGTACTTTCGATAGATCCAACTCCTCGAATACTGTAAGTTTGCTTCGTTTTTCCGGTTTTAAAATTGATGTTGGTGGTTGCGCCCAAAGCTTTACCACGACTACCAATTGAAACGCTGCTAACGCCTTTTTTTCCAAAATTAAGACGTACACCAGGCAAAATCTTAATGCTACGCTTACTTCTAAACTTCCAGCCCATTGTTCTAATCCTCTTTTTTTATTGTTATAAACTTGTCCATCTATTAAAATGACAGGGATTTCAACAAGTTTTTTGGTTGAGGTTTGCGAAACTTAACCTATAAACTAAGCAACTTCTCTCTTAAAGCATGAATAGTGAGAGCGATATGTTAAGAAATTCATCAATAATCTGTAATTTTGAATTTGACAGATCTGAAAAAGGATAGCGTACTAAGATCAAATTGCGCTTCGAGTAACTCGGCATAGATATCATCCTCAGCGTTATCCCAGACCGTATCGAGCGAAATCTGACTAGCTTGCGACCAGAACTCATTTTCCTCGTCAGGCAAGAGCGTGACTAATACCCTCACTCCTTCTGATAGTTCTGCTGATTCTAACAACTCAGTTTTGCCTTGTCGAACCGTAGCCCAAAGCGTTCTTAACGTATTCACAGCATGAAACTACACCTCTAATTTTACATTAGTAATCCCGGTTTGGGTGATCGCTCCCCTGACACTTGCCGATCAACGCAGAACCCTTCCATGATTTTTGCCGGGATTCTAGCACATGGATATCGAGGTGTCAAAAATTGCTGGGGCTAGAATATACAAAACTTCATTTTTGGATAAAAAGCCTTAATGGGTAAGGATTTTAGCTTTGTCTAAAGTCAAGGTAAATGTTATACAAAATTAAGCAGATATGCACGTTAGCCGAAGATGTCCAGCTATTAATCGGGGGGTTGGGGAGCAGACGCGATCCATAACCCGACCCGAATCGCCTAGACATCGCCGTTGCGGATCGCCGCCGCGAGGGTGAGGATTTCTGTCCAACCTTTTTGGACTTTTTTAGCCGTTAACTTCAGCGTGGTCATGATTTCTGCCTCACTGCATTGGCTTTGTTTAAGGTCTAACAATTGCCGTTGCGCTTCAGACAGTTGAGTGAGGAAATATTGCCATTGGATTTCCGTCATCCCTAACCGTTGCCCTAAACCGGCATCGAGCCATTGGTGGACAATTTCCCAGTGACTGGTACGGGAGAACTTTTCCACATGGTATTTAAACCGCTGTTGGAGATAGTCCCGTTGGCGAGGCGTGAGGCCGAGGATTTCATCAATTTCGGCGGCAGGTAGATCTTGGAGCTTCAGCGCCAAGTAGTCCGCACAGTCCTCATGACCCTGGCTTTGCAGATAGTCAAAGAGGGCATTAACGACCCGATCGCGCTTTGCCGTTTCCCAAGGATCGGGGGTATCCGCCACCATTTGATTGCGCACCTGTTGCACCGCCGCCGAACGATGGCGGGATTCCGCCTCTTCACCCTTGGGAAACTCCACCGCCTGCTCAATATCGACGGCGGTTTCCTTGGGTTGGCGACGGGCAAAGGTTTGGGCCCGCAGGATGATTAATTGTTGGGAATAACCATTGGGGAGCGTGATCCGCCGTTTGGCGTATTGCTCCGTAAAGGCCATGTATTCCGCTAACTGGATGGGGCTGCGGGGTTGGTAGTCCTCCGCCACTTCATTTTCGCGGCGGAAGGCTTTGAGGGATTCCACATAGAAATCTTGGAGGAAATCTTCAATCAATGTGTACCGTCCCGAAAACCCTAACTGGGCTTGGGTGGGGGCGATGTGGCGATAAACCATCACACTCAAATTGCTGTGCAACTCCACCCGGCCCTGTTTAGAGCCTAAACGGTGGTAGGCAAGGCACTTTTTGAGACGATGTTGCCCTAAATAGAGCAGGTGGGTGTTGATTTCGCCGGATTTTTGGATGCGATCGCTCTTGCTGCACACCCGCTCTACTTCGATGGTGATCCGCTGCACCACCGCCCGCGCCGAACTCGAAACTGTGCCTAAATGTTGGCGGACATCTTCGAGGAGCGCTTGCTCTAGACAAAAAGTTGTGGTGGGTTGTTCCGGATTTTCTCCCGTGGGAGTAGAAACTTGAGAAGGAGCGTAGCAGGTGGTGGTGGTTTTGACGTTCATGGTAATGCCCCAGTCGATGGAAGTGAATCAGTTAGCAAGCTTTGGTTTCTCTTGCTCAACACCTTGACTGTAGATTGCAGCCCTTTCCCCTTGGGTTGTGGCTGTGTCACAACCTGAATTTGGTGGTGAATGGGGCGGCTGGGGCGATCGCCCCAACTCCCCGCACCTGGGGGGTAAAAATCCCTCAAACCTAAACCAGACTTGAGGGAGAGCCACATGAGCACCGCTGAGATCTTTGCTCCGACAAAGGGAGGGATTGTGATCAGTTGAAAAACTGGTATGGGAGCAGGAAGTTGTCCGAAATGGAAACCTGTGGTGGTGAGGGGGGCGCGAACTAGCCCCTCCCCCCATCAACCAACCAATCTTGAAGGGCATCCATTCCCCGCCCTGGACGGATGATGGCGGGGCGATCGCCCGTGAGATCGACAATCGTTGAAGTCTGAAACCCCAACTCAACCCCCGTGTCAATAATGATGTCCACCAAAGGATCAAGGGCATCAAACAGCCGCATCCGTTCAATCCCCAACACGGGTAATTCTCCATGGTCTTCACTGGCTGGCACATAGGCAGAGGTGGACACAATCGGATTGCCCAACTCCGCCAGGAGCGCATCGCAAATCCGCTCGTCGGGAACCCGAATGCCGGTGGTTTTCCGCTTCGGGTTCATGACAACGCGGGGAACGAGCTTGGTAGCCGGAAGCAGGAACGTATAAGGCCCTGGAATTAAACATCGCATGATTCGATAGGCTTGGTCAGAAACAGCAGCATAGGCAGCGATGTTAGAGAGGGAGGAACAGAGGAACGTCAGCGGCTTATCGTTGGCCATGCGTTTAAGCTGTCGCACCCGCTTAACCGCAGCAGGGACATTCAGGTCACAGCCAATGGCATAAACCGTGTCTGTGGGGTAAAGCATCACAGCACCGCCCCGCAGCGCTTTGACTATAGTCTCTATTCGTTGGGTTTGCGGGTTATCCGGATGGATTGAATATAGGGTGGCCATGGGTTTAGGAATCAGGAGAGGAAACAGGCCCAGTTCCGATTAGACTGTAGGGGCGAAAATTTTTCGCCCCTACCGAAAAATGATTCGCCGATAGATATGATTTTGGGTAAGGTTGACATGGCCACAATCGCCTATTTTGATTGTCCAACAGGGATTGCGGGGGATATGTGCCTAGGGGCATTGGTGGATCTGGGCGTTCCCCTAGAGTACTTGATGGAGCAACTCCAAGGCTTGGGGATGGGGGATGAGTTTACGTTGCGAGCCAATCCCCAAGACCATCACGGCCAACGGGGCATCAAAGTTGTGGTGGATCTCCACAGCGATCGCACTCACCACCATCGCCATCTCCCCCAAATCCGAGCACAGATCGCCGGGGCCCATTTACCCCCAACGGTGACAAGCCAAGCGATTCAAGTGTTTGAAACCCTCGCTATTGCCGAAGGAGCCGTCCATGGTGTCGCGCCGGAAGCGGTGCATTTCCATGAGGTGGGGGCGGTGGATGCCTTGGTGGATATTGTCGGCACTTGTTTGGGGTTGGATTGGCTCGGCGTGGAGCAGGTCTATTGCTCTGCCTTACCCACCGGCAGCGGCACAGTTAAGGCGGCCCATGGTTTAATGCCTGTGCCGGTTCCCGCTGTGTTAAAACTCTGGGAAAATCGCGCCGTGCCGGTTTACGACAATGGTTTAACGGGGGAATTGGTGACACCGACGGGGGCAGCGTTGATGGTGACGTTGGCGGCGGAATTTGGCGGCGTTCCGGCGATGCGGTTGCAGAAAACCGGCTGGGGAGCGGGGACAAAATCCTTTGCTTTGCCGAACTTTGTCCGGGTTTGGTTGGGAGAAGGGGAAAGCAGCCCCCCCCTAGAAACGGTGATGGTGTTGGCCACTCAGATTGATGATGCCTCCCCCCAGGCGATCGCCTATGCCCAAAGCCAACTCCTCACCGCCGGGGCCCTCGATGTCTTCACCCAGGGGATCACAATGAAAAAAAACCGATTGGGAACGCTGATCACCGTCATTTGCCCCCCCGCCCTCACCACCACCTGCGAGCAAATCCTCTTCACCGAAACCCCCACCTTAGGGATTCGCCGCAGTTTGCAACCCCGCCACGCTTTAAACCGTCGTCTTGAAACCGTCAACACCCCCTACGGCCCCGTGCGGGTCAAGCTCGCCCATCAAGGGGAACAACTCCTGAATATTCAACCGGAATACGAAGACTGTCGGGCGATCGCCCAAGCCCAGGATCTCCCCTGGCAAACCGTCCATGATGCCGCCCTCGCCCCATGGCACAATGCCCATAGGCCCACCTCTCCCCCTGAGCGATGACCATCGAAACCCCGATTAAACCCCAAAAACCTTGGCTCCATTGGCTCCGCTATCTCGCCCCCTTTCTTGATCAAGATGTGGTGCATTGGTCGCTGGCGGCGCGGTTATTGCGGTGGTTAACGTTCCTCTGGTTATTTTTGGGGTTGTTGGTGCTGTTTTCCGCCTCCTTCCCCGTGGCGGATGCGGAATATGGCGATGGCCTCTATTATTTCAAGCGGCAACTGGCTTGGATTGCCCTGGGGATGGTGGGGTTTAGCTTCGCGGTGCGATCGCCCCTCCATCGCTTACTCAACCTCTCCCGCTGGCTCATGCCCCTCATGGTGGGCTTAATTTTAATCACGTTAATTCCAGGGGTGGGGACGACGGTGAACGGAGCCACCCGTTGGTTAACGGTGTTCTTTATCCCCATCCAACCCTCGGAACTGATCAAACCCTTTTTAGTGTTACAAAGTGCCTCGATTTTTGGCCGCTGGCCCAAGTTATCGCCAGCGGTGCGGGGGGTCTGGTTAGGCATTTTTGCCTTAATGGTGGGGGGGATCCTGCTGCAACCGAACCTCAGTACCGCTGCCCTCTGTGGCATGAGCCTATGGTTGATGGCGATGGCGGCGGGGTTACGGTGGTTCACCCTCTGGACTACCGCCGGATCGGGTCTGCTTTTAGCGGTGATCAGTATTGGTATTCAGGATTATCAACGGCGGCGGGTGATGTCGTTCCTCAATCCCTGGGCGGATCCGATGCGGGATGGGTATCAACTGATTCAAAGCTTGTTGGCCATTGGTTCGGGGGGAATGTGGGGGTCGGGCTATGGCCTTTCTCAGCAAAAATTGTTTTATCTGCCGATTCAATACACCGATTTTATTTTTTCCGTGTTTGCCGAGGAATTTGGCCTGGCGGGGGGGATTTTGCTGTTGCTGCTGTTGGCAAGCTATGCCACCCTCGCCTTTTGGGTGGCCCTCAAAGCACGCCATGCCATCCATCAGTTAATTGTGGTGGGGGCGATGATTTTTCTTGTGGGTCAGGCGTTGATCAATATTGGCGTGGCGACAGGACTTTTGCCCACGACGGGTTTACCTCTGCCTTTCTTTAGCTATGGGGGGAGTTCGGTGATTGCGAGTTTGGCGATCGCCGGCTTGTTGGTGCGGGTGGCGCGGGAAAGCAGTGCGGCGGAGGTGGTTTCCCTCGCCAGTCGCCGTCGCCCGCCGGAGGGGCAACAAACCCCGGAAAACCCGTAAATGATACTATGGGCGATGTGCCTTGCATTGATCTTGCCTGTGTCCTCCCTTCGTTCTCCTCGCTCCTCCTCTTGGCAACCCCTGCGGCTCTTGGCTCAGGGCGTTCGTTTCTGTCGCCATCCCCAAACCCGCCGCTGGGCATTGTGGGGAGCGGGGATGAGTGGGGCGATCGCCCTCCTGATCTGGAATAGTCAGCTTGTCCTGGCCACCAGTTCCGGGGCGGGGTTTATGTGGTGGGTCTATTGGTGGCAACAGGGGCGTTGGCAACGGTCTTGGCGGCAGGTGCAGCAGTTATTAGCGGGGCCACAGCAGTCGTTAGTGGTGGCGGTAGCCAGTGGGGGGGGCGTGGCGATCGCCACCTATTTTGCCATTGCAGTTTGGCTGAATACCAATAATCATTGGTTAGCGGCCCAGGAAATTAGTCAAGGGGTGGCGATCTGGGGCATTCTTGCCTACCTAATCATCCAACAAACCCAACAGCAGCGCCGCCGCACCACCCATCAATATGATCGCCTCGTTTGGGCCCTCACCCATCCCAACCCCGTTAAACGCCTCTTTGCCCTCCACAAACTCAGCCAAACCCATCGGGACTATAGCCGCAGCCAACGGCAACATCTGCGGGATTATCTCCACCTGTTGCTCACCGAAGAGCAACACCCCCGCGTTCAGCCGGCCCTGTTAACGCTCCTCCAAGCCCTCAACACCCCCAACCCACCCGCCTTCGATGCTACGCCGGTACAGATTCCCCTCCACCTCAAGCAGCCGGTGAGGGAACTGCATAATCCTTAAAAACTTTCCTGTGAGAAGTGAGGAGTGAGAAGTGAGGAGTGAGAAGTGAGGAGTGAGAAGTGAGGAGTGAGGAGTGAGGAGTGTGGGAGAACGCTAAATGTCCCTCTATCCTCTCTTCTCTATCCTCTTTCCTCATCAAAGGCGAATCTGGTCGAGATGGCGGCGGGGGTTTTCGCTGCGGATGCTTTGGAGTTTTTCGTAATATTCTTTTTCGAGGGAACTGGGGTTTTGGGGGGGGGTAATGATGATTTTTACCAGTTGATCGGTGCGATCGCCTTTGGGATTGACCCAACCTTTGCCCCGAAGCCGGAGGGTTTGGCCGGTGCGGATACCAGCGGGGATTTTCATCGTCACGGGGCCATCGGGGGTGGGGACGGCGATCGCTCCCCCTAATACCGCCTCGTCGGGGCTGACGGGCAATTCACAGGTTAAGTTATCGCCATCAAAGTTGAAAAAGCTGTGGGGTTCAATCTCGACATTGAGATAGAGATCCCCCCGCGCCCGCGTTAGGGGATCAATCGTGCCTTTGCCCCGCACCCGGATACGGCTACCGGGTTTGGCCCCCGCCGGAATTCGCACATCAATAATTTCCCCCTGAATATTTAGCCGTTTCTGCACACCGCGAAAGGCTTCGGTGAGGTTGAGCTTGAGGTTGGCTTCACTGGTTCCCCCAGGGGTAGAGGTGGGGGGAGCGTATTCGGTGCGAAAGCCGGTGGTGGACTGGTAATTGCTGCGGCTATTGGGGGGGGTGCGATAGCTGCGACTTTGGCCCCCTAAACCACCTAACAATTCATTGATAAATTCTTCAAAATTACCATACTGGCTAAAATCCACCGTTGTCCCCGTGGAGCCGCCCCGACTGAAGGGATTTCCCCCACTGCTGCCGGCCTGCTGCCAATAGCGGCCAAACTGATCATATTTGCTGCGTTTTTCGGGATCAGAGAGGACTTCGTAGGCTTCGCTAATTTCTTTGAACCGGGCTTCTGCGTCCTTATCTCCAGGGTTGCGGTCGGGATGATACTTCAAAGCCAGCTTGCGAAAGGCTTTTTTAATCTCTTCCGCTGCCGCTGTTTTCCCCACACCCAGGAGGGCATAGTAGTCTTTGAAGTCTGTTGAAGCCATAAACTTTCCCCACGTTTAACCCATCAGTGTCTCGATCTCTTGAATTAGCATAGCAGAGGGATTCTCTCGCTTCGGTTCGGTTTTTCCGACCTGATCCCGATGGGGCGGGTGGGAACTTTAAGGGGAGGCGATCGCCCCCGTGGCTCGCCCCCCTAAAATACAGAAAGTGAGCGAGGCAGGAAAGATCATGCGCATTGGCTATTTAACCGGAACCTACCCACGGGCAACGGATACGTTTATTCAACGGGAAGTCTTCACGCTGCGGGATCTGGGCGTTGAGGTGCGCACCTTTTCCGTGCGTCGCCCCAGTGCCTCCCAACTGGTGGGGGAAGAGCAGCGCCAAGAGCGCGATCGCACCACCTACCTCCTTCCCCCCCAACTGCCCCAACTGCTCACTGCCCATCTTGGTTTGCTCTTCAAACAGCCCGGCCGCTATCTCAGCGGGTTAAAACTGGCGATTAAAACCCGGCAGCCGGGGTTACGGGGTCTGCTGTATCAATTGGTCTACTTTATCGAAGCGGGGTTATTAGCCCATTACCTCCAACGAGAGCAAATTGAACATCTCCATAACCATTTGGGGGATTCCAGTTGTACCGTGGCGATGTTGGCGGCCCATTTAGGCGATCGCCCCTATAGTTTTACGCTCCACGGCCCCTATATTTTTTATGAACCCTACCGCTGGCGCTTGGATACGAAAATCGAGCGGGCGAAATTTGTCGTCTGTATTAGCCACTTTTGCCGCAGCCAGGCAATGTACTTCGCCCCCTTCCCCGCCTGGCCCAAACTCCACATCATCCATTGCGGCGTTGACCCGGATCAGTTCCAACCCGTCCACCACGACAAACCCGGCTCCCAACTCCTTTACGTGGGGCGGCTTTCGGCGGCCAAGGGCCTCCCCATTCTCCTCAATAGCTTGGCGCAACTCCAGGGAGATTACCCTGATCTTCACTTAACCGTCGTGGGCGATGGGGAAGATCGCCAACTGTTGGAGCAGTTTGCCCGGCAACGGGGGGTGAGCGATCGCGTCCTCTTTGTCGGTTATCAATCCCAAACCGAAGTCCGCGCCGCCATGGCTCAAACCGATGTCTTTGTGCTGCCCAGCTTTGCCGAAGGCGTGCCGGTGTCGCTGATGGAGGCGATGGCGGCGGGCGTGCCGGTGGTGACGACACGCATCGCCGGGATTAGTGAACTCGTCGATGATGGCATCAATGGCTATCTCGTTTCCCCGGGGGATAGTGATGCTTTGACGGCCAAAATTGCCCAGTTATTAGATGACCCTATGCTTCGGGCGGCCTTTGGTGAAGCCGGTCGTCAAAAAGTGATGGTAGAGTTCAATTTAGCCCAAGAAGTGGATCGCCTCCATGACGTTTTAGTCGAATCCTTGGAGCAAGCCAAATCCGTTTAATTGCTCAGAGTTGACCCTGGCCCTAGGGATGCTCCCGGAACCTACTCAGGGTGAAATTTTAACCCGGTAATCTTCCTGAGAGAGGCTCAAACAATCCGTAAAATTGCGGAATCTTACTGGGGATCAGTCCTGGGGCATTCTCCCTGATTTACAAAACTTCAAATAAGTGAGCGCAGTTTTCGCAAGTTTTGTAACAACCAGAAAAATCTACGGAGGTTGTCGGATCTGATCCTCTAAGATAAATTTAACAATTTTTTGGTTGTTCAATCAGTGGAACGCTTTTACCCTCAGAATAGTCTGGGCATTAACCCCTCTTTTGCTCTCATCTTTGCCATCACCCCAGAGTGATTCAAGACTCACCTGTCATGGATAATATGCAAACCCAACGTACTGCTGTGCTTTCCCCTTGGTCAGAAATTAGCGATGCCTCCCTGAGCGATTGGACTGCCAGCCATAGATTATCGCGGCAATTGTTCACGGCCATTCATCAAGCGTCATCGTTGGAGGGTTTATTGGCAACGGCGGCGGTGGCGGTGCGGGATTATTTTGGGGTGGATCGGGTGGGGATTTTCCGCTTTGAACCGGATTGGCCTGGCCATGGCGTATTTGTGGCGGAATCCGTCGCCCCGGAGCTAGAGCCAGGGCTACAACGGACGATCCAAGACTCCTATTTTGGCCACCGTCTCACCCAACTGTATTTAGACGGCCAGATCAGTGCGATCGCCGATATCGAACGCACCGGCCTCACCCCCTGCCATCTGGAAATGTTGCGGCGGTTCCAAATCCGCGCCCAGTTGGTGATTCCCATTAGAGCCGTCACGGGGGGAACGAGCCAACGCCTTTGGGGGCTATTGGGGATCTATCACTGCCAAGGGCCGCGGCCTTGGTCTCAGGGAGATCTCGAAACCGCTGATCAGGTGACGCAACTCCTCGCCTTAGCGATCCAGCATGATCAGGATCAAAGGCAGTTAGCCGCTCAACAGGAACAACTGGCGGGGGTGATGGAGCGAGAACGCACGTTAGCGGCCACCGTCGATAAAATTCGCCGCTCCCTGGATATTCAAACCATTTTTGAAACCACCACCCAGGAAACCTGGCGATTGCTGAATGTGGAGCGGGCGGTGATTTATCGGTTTGCCCCCGATTGGAGTGGTGAGATTGTTGCTGAAGCGATGAACCCAGAATGGCGATCGCTCCTTGAATCCCATCCCCTAATTGCCGATACCTACCTCCAAGAAACCGCCGGGGGCCGCTACCGCGATAATCAGCCTTCGGTGATTAATGATATTTATCAAGCGGGTTATTCCCCCTGTCATGTGGCGTTGATCGAACAACTCCAGGCCCGCGCCTATATCATTGTTCCCATCTTCCAATCCCTGCAACTGTGGGGACTGTTGGCGGTGTATCAAAACTCTGCCCCTCGCCAATGGCACGGCTATGAGGTGGAATTGCTGACGCAAATTAGTACCCAATTGGGCATTGCCTTGCAACAGGGGGAACTACTGGAAACCACCCGCAGCCAAGCGGCAGATCTCGCCTTTGCCATTAAAGAATTACAACAAACCCAAACCCACCTGATCCAAAGTGAAAAAATGGCCAGCTTGGGGCAGTTAGTGGCGGGGGTAGCCCATGAAATTAATAATCCCGTTAATTTTATCTTTGGCAACCTCACCTATATTGATAACTATACCCAGGATTTACTAGAACTGATTCAACTTTATCAGCAGTATTATATTGTGCCGCCCCAAGCAATTCAGGAGCGAATTGCGGAGTTAGATTTAGAGTTTGTCGCGGAGGATTTACCGAAAATTCTCGCCTCGATGAAGATGGGAACCGAGCGCATTCGGCAAATTGTCCTCTCGCTGCGTACCTTCTCCCGACTGGATGAATCCCAAATGAAGGCCGTGGATATCCATGAAGGCATTGATAGCACGTTGTTAATTTTGCACCATCGCCTCAAGGCGCGATCGGGCCACGGCAAAATTCAATTGGACAAAGACTATGGGGATTTGCCTCGGGTGGAATGCTATGCGGCCCAATTGAATCAGGTGTTTATGAATATTCTCAGTAATGCCATGGATGCAGTGGAGGAGCGAGCGGCGGAAGATGCGACGTTTAAGCCGGTGTTAAAGATTGTCACCCGTTGTCTGGATGAGCAGGTTCAGATTCAAATTTTTGACAATGGTAAAGGCATTAGCCCGACGGCTCAATCCCAAATTTTTGACCCGTTCTTTACCACCAAACCCATTGGCAAGGGAACGGGGTTAGGATTATCGATTAGTTATCAAATTGTGGTGGAGCGCCATCACGGCCATTTGCAATGTTTGTCGGAACCGGGACAAGGGACAGAATTCCGGATTACGATCCCTTGTCACAGTGGACGGCTGTCAACCGTGACCCCGCCCCAGCGTTAGGAGGCGGCTTGGGCCGGGTCGGTTTTACGCCACAGTTGGGGAGAGTTGTGGTGACATTGGCGGAATTGGCGCACAAAATAGCTCACGTCGTGATAGCCGACCTGTTGGGCGATCGCATTGACGGTTTGGTTCGTTGTGGTGAGAAGGTGACGGGCTTGGGCCATGCGCCGCTCAATGATCCAGCGTTTGACGGTGCGGCCGGTTTGGGTTTGCACCAAGTTGGTGAGGTAGGCGGGGGAATAGCCGACGGCTTGGGCTACGTCCGTGAGTTTGATCGGTTGATCATAATGGGCTTCGATGAAGTGGAAAACGGGGCTAAGGGTGGGATGCTCTGGAAAGATTGAGTTGAGCGGTTGAGCAGGGCGATCGCCTTGGGGTTGGGCCGCATACCAGCGCTTGAGCATCGCTTGACGCTCTAAACGGGTGGCGATCGCCCCGAGTAATTGCTCCACCGTGCAGGGCTTGGTTAAATAATCATCTGCCCCCAATGCCATGCCTTGGCGCAAGTCCGCCATCGTCACCTTAGCGGTGAGGAAAATAAAGGGAATGGCGGCGGTGGCGGGGTTTTCATGGATTGTGGCCAGGACTTGATAGCCATCCATATCGGGCATCATGATATCGCAGATAATTAAATCCGGAAGCTCTTGCCGCGCTAGCTCCACCCCCGCTGTGCCATGGGCGGCGGTTAAGACGAGAAATCCTTCAAAATGCAAACAGCGGGAAAAAATCTCGCGGGTTTGGACTTCATCTTCGATGACGAGAATTTTTTGCATGGCGATCGCATGGCAGCGGTAAGGTCGGGGGAGCAATGGACGATGCCGCTCCCAAGTGTAGCTAAATCCCTCCTCTCGGCAAGGGCATCCCTGATCGAGATCCCCCCCTTGCCTTCTCTTTGATAGGATTCAGAGGACAGATCTGCGGTTTGACACTCCCCGGCCTAAAGGCACGGGGATTCTTGGCTCACCGAGTCCACTTACCTAGGATTCCTTGCGAAGTCCTACATAGAGGTGGTTCTCTCCCCAAGCGTTACTTTCGGTGTGCCCCACCGT
>NZ_JAYGHW010000030.1:0-9809 GCF_034932185.1 Spirulina sp. CCNP1310
TTTGAACTCAAGTACAATCATTCTCTTATGCTAGCATATCTGGCGTAAGAATGCGGCTAAAGCCGCCGTTGCTTTTCATCCCTGGGTTAAAACCGCATTGCTCTCAAGCTATCGGGATATTCCGTAAACCTGTCCTCGGTGAACCCAAGGAAATTCAAGAAGTCCAAGGGGCGATCCTTGCCTATGAAGCCTTGAAAGATTGGGATGCAACCCGAAAAAAAGACCTGTTGGCAGCCCATCAAATCCTGATGGGGGAAATTCTCACCGAAGCCGGTAAATTCCGCCGGGGGGGAGTGGGGATTTATCGGGGGACAACCGTGACCCATGTGGCCCCACCCGCAAAACGAGTTCCTTTCCTGATGGATGACTTGCTAGAATGGCTCGCGACAACGGAGCATCATCCCCTGATCAGCAGTAGTATTTTTCACTATGAACTTGAATTTATCCATCCCTTCAGTGATGGCAATGGCCGGATGGGTAGACTGTGGCAAACAGTCATTCTGGGGAAATGGAACGATTTGTTTTATCTTCTACCCATGGAAAGCCTGATCAAAGCACAGGCGGATCAGTATTATCAAGCCCTTGAGCAGGCTGATCGGGCTGCGGATAGCACTGTTTTTATTGAGTTCATGTTGGAGGTCATTATGGCAACCCTTAAGCAGTATGTTCAAACTAGCGATCAAGTTAGCGATCAAGCTACCGATCAAGTTAGCGATCAAGTTCAACAACTTTTGGCGATCATGGGCGATCGCACCGCTCACCCAGAACCCTATTGGACGACCCGCGAACTGATGGCCCAATTGGATTTAACCCATCAACCCACGTTCCGCAAAAATTATCTTAAACCGGCGATCGCCGCTGGCCTCGTCCGGATGCGATACCCCAACCAACCCCGCCACCCTCAACAGCAGTACCGGAAAATTTGAGGCGAGTTTCGCAAAATTTCCCTCGTTCCCATCGCTATGGCCTTTACAATAAATGTAAAGCGATGTAACGGTTAACGATGGTAGAAACTACTCCGGCGTGGGATTGTGACCTGGCGATTGTGGGCGGCGGCATTGTGGGGGCTACCCTGGCCGCAGCCCTCAAGGATACGGGCCTGCGGATCACAATCATTGAAGCCCAATCCCCCCAGTCCTTGGCTCAACGCCAGCGGGCCTATGCCCTCTCGCTGCGATCGCAGGAAATTTTCAGCCAATTAGGGCTATGGCCGCAGATTCTGCCCCAGATTGCGGCCTTTGGTAAGATTCGCCTTTCTGATGCGGATTATGGCCGGACGGTGGCTTTTGAGCAAAGGGATTTAAACCGGCCTGCCCTCGGTTATGTGGGGGAGCATCGGGTGTTGGTGGAAACGTTGCAGGGGGATTTAGCGCAACAGTCATCACCTCAGGTGGATTGGCGTTATCAAACCCAGGTGTTAGGGATGACGGAGGGGGAACATTGCGCCGAGCTTGAATTGGAAAGCGGGGGAACGCGCCAAATTTTGAGAACGCGGCTCGTGGTGGGGGCGGATGGGGCGCGATCGCCCCTCCGTCAGCAAGCAGGGATTAAAACCAAAGGCTGGAAATATTGGCAATCCTGCGTCACATTCACGATCCGCCACGAAAATGCTGAGAATGATACGGCCTACGAGCGGTTTTGGTATGACGGCCCCATGGGGGTGTTGCCCTTGCCAGGGAATCGCTGTCAAATTGTGTGGACGGCTCCCCATGCCCAGGCGCAGGCGTTGGTGGCATTGGATGCGGCGACGTTTATCGAGCGGTTCCAAACCCGTACCCAGGGTTTATTTAGCGGTTTGGAATTGGTGAGCGATCGCCTCGCGTTTCCGGTGCAGTTAATGCAGAGCGATCGCTATGTGCAATCCCGCCTTGCTCTGATTGGTGATGCCGCCCACTGTTGCCATCCGGTGGGGGGTCAGGGGTTAAATCTCGGCATTCGGGATGCGGCGGCTTTGGCGGAAATTCTCCACACGGCCCACAATGCAGGGGAAGATATCGGCAATGTAGCGGTGTTGCACCGTTATGAACGGTGGCGACGGGGGGAAAATGGGATTATTTTGGCTTTTACGGATTTCCTCAACCGCTGTTTTTCTCATCAGTTTTGGCCCCTGGTCATGGTGCGCCGTTTGGGGTTATGGGGTTTATATTTAATCCGGCCCCTGCGTTTATTCACCCTGCGATTGATGACGGGACTATTGGGCAGAACACCGCGCCTAAGGGTGGGCTAAGAGGGGTTTAAACTGTTCCTAGTTGCCAGCAAATCCATCAGGAGCAAACATGATCAACGTCGGCGTAATTGGGACAGGGTTCGGGCAGAAAATTCATCTACCGGGATTCCAACACCATCCCGAAACCCAAGTGGTGGCCCTTTGGAATCAAAACCTGGATAAGGCGAAAGCAGTCGCAGAGCAGCATCAGGTTCCCCATGCCTTTAACCAGTTGGATCAACTCCTGAGCCTACCGGGTTTGGATGCGGTGGCGATCGCCACTCCCCCCTTTTTACACTACGAAATGGCCAAGGCCGCCCTCAATGCGGGCAAGCATATCCTCCTGGAAAAACCGATGGCCTTGAATGGGGGGGAAGTGCAGGCATTAGAACGATTGGCACGGGTGCAGGGGTTAATTGCCGTCACCGATTTTGAATTTCGCTTTGTCCCCGCTTGGCAACGGTGTGCGGAACTGTTGCGGGAAGGAGTGGTGGGGAAACCCCGGCTGATTAAGCTGGATTGGTTGGTGGTGAGCCGTGCTGATCCAACGCGCCCCTGGAATTGGTATGCCCGTAAGGATCAAGGGGGGGGTGCGTTGGGGGCGATTGGTTCCCATGCCTTTGATATGATTTATTGGCTGTTTGGGGAGGTGCGATCGCTCTCTGGGCAACTGAGTTGCGCTATTCCCCAACGACCCGACCCCAAAGCCAACAACCAGCTAAAACCCGTCGATGCCGATGATACAGCCTTGATTTGGCTGGAATTGGCTGACGGCACGCCGGTACAAATTACCCTCAGTTCCGTCACCTACCAAGGGCGGGGCCATTGGTTGGAGGTCTATGGCGATGAGGGGACGCTAATTTTAGGCAGTGATAATCTCAAGGATTATGTCCACGGTTTCCGCCTCTGGACAGCCCCCGCTGGCCAAACCTTGACGGAACAGGAGATCCCTAAACGCCTCGCCTTCCCCCAAGCCTTCACCGATGGCCGCCTCGCCCCCTTTATTCGCGTCGTCGATCATTGGGTCAATTGCATCACCACCGGCCAAAATGCCGCCCCCAGTTTGGTCGAAGGGGTTTATTCTCAATGCCTGATGGATCTCACCCATCAATCCCACCAAGAACGGCGTTGGCTCTCGGTTCCGGCATTAAATACCTTGGTCTAGTAGGGGCGAAATTTGAAATTTTGCGCCCCCACGCCCATCCATTGGATCAACGGATTCCATCTTATGCCCTCAGGCGTAGGCTCCAGAGAAGGGCGATCGCCCCCCCGATCAACCCCAAGATCATCCCGCTTTGATCCGGGATCGGGGTAGTTTCCTGCAAAATTTGCTCAATAAAATCCGCATAGGCAGAGACCCTTGTATCTAAAAAATATTCCCCCACACTGCCATTAAGGCCCTCGCTCATGTTAATTCCTGGGGTTTGGGGCGCAACGCCATGGGAGGCGATCCCGGCAATGCGACCGTCAATAAAGGCGGGACTGCCTTCATCCCCCGTTGTTGTTCCCGATTCCCAAGGAATCACAAAGGGATGAGTGGGGTTAGCCGGGCGGGGTTGGGGGGGAATGGGGATGGCTTCAAACCGTTGGGGGTTGGCGGGCAATTCCTGATCCATTAAGGGGGGCAGACCCCGCTCGGCGGCACTGATGCCGATAATTGGCCGCAGCACCCCCAAATCATGGAGGCCGTACTCCCGACCGAGGGCATCCCGCGTGCGGGTGAAGGTATCAAAATCATAGAGCAATTGGGTTTGAGCGGTGATATTCCCCAACGTGGCATCGGCTTGGAAACCTTGGGGAGGGCGATTGAGCAGATCCCCAAAGGCATCGTAACGGTTGCCCCCGATGCGCCGTTGATAACTGCCATTAGGGTCTGCGCCGTTGGCTCCATCCCCCGGTAATCCATAACCAACGCGGGTAAACACTTGATTAATTTCGCTCAGTTCATCTTGGCCGCGATAGATGAGGTAGCGATCGGCTTCAGCAGGGGCAGCTTCGGCTAGTTCAATAATCGCCAGGTTGGCGTTGTGGTTAATGCTGTTATCCCATTGGGGATGGACATGGATGGCGGTGGCGGTGCGGTTCACCAAACCATGGGGCAATTCAAACGTGATCTGAACGCTATTGGGGTTAGGTTGCCGGGTGGGGGGGCCAGGGGTTTGGGTTTCAAAGCATTGGGCGGCGGTGAGGATATGGCGGCCGCTGGTGAGGAGTGAGCCGGTGCAAGTCCTTGTGCCGTCGATGGTGAGCCGGACTACGCCATCGTAGCCCTGGCCAGGTTGGACAAGGTAGGCGGGATGGTTGGGTTCCAGGAGAAAGCTGAGGGCGAGGAGTTCAGCCATGGGGCATTCGGTTGAAAGGCATCGCCCCCATGATAAGCCACGGCTTCATTCAGTGGGGGCGATCAATTAACCAAGCCAGTTATACGCCGCTGGTGATGTATTCGGCCATTCCTGCATTGCCTCACCAGCAGTTATGATTGACTCAGTGCTATGAACCTCAATGGGGAAAATCAATGCTACGGGAAACCCTGAAAAAAGAAATTGATCAACTCAGTGAGAGTCAACTGAGAACCATTGCTGATTTTGTGGCCTTGATCAAAAAGCAGCAAGGGCTTACCCAAAACGTCCCATTTTGGCAGGGTGCGACTCCGATGGAGAGGGCTGAAGATTTTCGAGGATGGGTTGCTCAACTGTCTCAAACCGGTTTAAGCCTTCCGGATCAGGCCTTTGAACGAGGCAACATCTACGACGGATGACCCAGTATTTGCTTGATACGAATGTTGTTCTCCGTTTTAGCAATCCCTCCGATCAGCAGCATGGCTTAGTTCTTGACTGTGTGGCAATTTTGCTAAGACAGGCCAATGAATGCTATCTAACAGCACAAGTCTTGATTGAGTTTTGGGTTGTGGCCACCCGTCCGGTTGATGTTAATGGTTTGGGTTGGTCAGTTTCGTATACGCGCAATATTCTTGATCAATTGCTTGTCCGTTTTCCCATGGCTGAAGAAACACCACACATTTTTTCCCATTGGCTGAATTTGGTGACGGAGCATCAAATTCAAGGCAAACGAACTCATGATGCCCGCATTGTTTCGGTAATGTTGGCTTGTGGAATAAACCATATCCTCACCTTAAATCCGGCTGATTTTGCCAATATTTCAAATATTACAGTGGTGCATCCCCAGACAATTATTGATGCTTATTGACAATGATCACGATAGCATCTTTTGTACTCATTTAGTTTTCATGACTCAATCGCTCATCACTTCCTGAATCTGAAGCTTGAACCGAATGTCAACCTCACAGTGATAGCTTTGTCAGTGCTGAAATCTTGGTGAGTTTGCTGACTTCTAAGCCCGCCAGATCCTCAAGGCTTAACCAGCCTTCTTTAATTAATCGAGCGAATAAAAAGATCATCGCATCATATTGATCTTCAGCATATTTGCTGTCTAAATCATGTCGCCGAGCACTTAAGAAATCATGTAATTTCCAGAGCGTTTCCATGGAGGCGATCGCCCCTGCGGTTTCCCGGACATAGGCCAGCAAGGCGGCCATTTCTCGTTCACGGGCGCGATCGCAGGCTTGACGGGCAATCTCTTGTTCAGTCGATGACCACTGTTGTTCCAGTGGGGGGTTTGTTGGGGGCATGACGAAAACCGTCTATTTTAATCTGCTCAAAGGATGGGGAAATCCAAACCATAGGCTGCCGGTGAGGGGGTGAGGGGCGATCGCGCAGCGTCTCCGCCGGAGAATCGCGCAGCGTCTCCGCCGGAGAATCGCGCAGCGTCTCCGCCGGAGAATCGCGCACCATCACCCCAAAACCACCGCCAGCAGCCTCATTTAAAACCAATCAAATTAACGCACCAAGTTCAGTAATTCCTGGGGTGACGCTAACAGATCAATGGCCACAAAAAAGATTTTGTTTTGGGAATCTAACAAAAACCGCCAGGCCATATTCATGCCCACACTAGCCCCAAACCAAGGGGTTTGCACTTTGCCCGTCACTTTAACCTGGGTATAGCCATTTTCTGCGGGTTCAGAAACGCCCCGCTCGGGGAGCAATTGCAAGTTTTGGCATTCTTCTTTGAAAAAGCGCAAGATTGCATCAGTGCCGACAATCGGTTTTTGGAAGGGGGGTTGTAATGCCCCATCGGGGAGAAACAATTTAATATTGGCATCGAAGTCATTCGCATTCATATTATCCATATAAGTGAGAACGACAGGGTTATCAATGCCTTCAATTTTCACCCTTGTCCGTTGTGACATTTCCTTAGGCGGTTCCACCGGCTCACTAACTGGGGTATAGCTGCCCAGTTTACTGGTGTCATAGCCCATATCAACCACAGTGTTGCGTAGGACGGTAATTTGCTGACCGGGATCTAAACTCCGAATCGTTTGGAGCACAGCAGAAGCATTGGCAGAGAGTTTATACTCTTTGGGGATTGGAGCCACAATGCCTTGATCCATCCATTCCCCAAGGCGATACCAGAACCCCAGTTTGATATTCACAGACCAGATTGCATAGGTGCGACAAATGGGAGTATCAGCGCGATTGGTGAGATCGCACATCACCTGGGTTTGTTCGAGGGTGGTCATTTGCCGAATCTCGTTTAATGTCGATTCAGCAAACTGCATATTGGCCGCCCCAGGAGCCGCAACGGTAATACTTTTACCCATCTCCAAATAAGCAAACCAAATTAAGGCTAATTGATCTTCAGCACTGAGTTGATTAAACCGCGCAATGGTTGCGGGAACCATATCAGCGGTGAGGGTATTCGGGAAAATTCCGCGAGCGGATTCAATCGTAAATGGCATCTTCAATGCTCCTAGAAAAATCTGAGTTGATATTGAATTCAGTGAATTGAAACCACAACGCGATCGCGATTCTGGTGTTTACCCTAAGTCAAGATAACTTAGAGTGCGTCAGATGGATGAACTGATGCGAAAACGGGCATTTTAACGGCTAACGTGCCATCTTCACTGCTGCCAATCATTGATCCGATGCCCCACGGTTGTATAGGAAAAAAATCTCCCACGGGCTACCCATTTTGAAACAGGTTTCTCTGCTTAATGGCGTGAAACTTTGCTTGTTTTGCCGCTAAAAAGATTATATCAGAAAGCAGCAGCCTTTGGGGAGGGCGAAAAATTTTCGCTCCTAGGGAAGGGACAGAAAGCAAAATTAAGGGGTGGGGTTGGGATAGCGGTGGTGGACGGTTTCGATGTCTGCAATCATTTCGGGGGTGAGAGTGATGGTTGCAGTGGCGATATTTTCCTGCAACTGGGCTAAACTCGTTGCACCGATGATTGTGCTGGTGACACACCAGCGCGATCGCACAAACCCTAGAGCCAATTGCGTCAAACTTAAGCCGTGCCGCTGGGCAATTTCCCCGTAGGCGGCGACGGCTTCAGCGAGATTGGGTTTTTGATAGCGGCGATCGAACCCTGGGAAGAGGGCGAGGCGGCTGTTGGGGGCCTTGCCGTTGCGGTGTTTCCCGGTGAGGAAACCAAAGGCGAGGGGGCTATAGGCCAGTAAGCTCACCTGTTCCCGGTGGCAGGTTTCGGCTAAATGAATGTCAAAAACCCGATTGGTGAGGCTGTAGGCGTTTTGGATCGCAACGATGCGGGGTAAATTGAACTGCTCTGCTAAATGGCAAAACTGACTCACACCCCAAGGGGTTTCGTTGCTTAATCCGATGTAGCGGATTTTCCCCGCTGTCACCAAATCCGCCAAGATTTGCAACTGCTCGGCAATGGGGATCGTGTCCCGCTCCTGTTGGGGGTCGTAGTTAGCAGCACCAAAAAGGGGAACGTAGCGATCGGGCCAATGGAGTTGGTAGAGGTCGATGTAGTCGGTTTGGAGTCGTTTCAGGCTGTCGTTCACAGCTTGTTCTAAATTGGCGCGGTTTAAGTTGCGATCGCCCCCCCGAATCCAGGCGATGTGGGGCCCTGGCCCGGCGGCTTTGGTGGCGATGATCAGGCGATCGCGCTCCTGCCGTGCTAACCACGAACCCAGATAGGCCTCTGTACTGCCCTGGGTTTCCGCCCTTGCGGGGACGGGGTACATTTCCGCCGTATCGATAAAGTTAATCCCTTGGGCGACGGCATAGTCTAACTGTTCATGAGCTTCCTGAACGGTATTTTGCTGGCCATAGGTCATTGTGCCTAAACAGATTGCCGAAACCCGTAGATCACTACGGCCAAGGGGGCGATATTCCATAGGGGGTGTTAGGATGGGGCAAAATTGCTTCAATCGCCATGGACACCGACGATCTGCAACAACAACTAGACTATGAAATCGCTTTCCAGGCTGTCAATCAATTGACGGAACTGGGGAACGCTGCCCTTGAGCGGGGTCTGATTGTCGGCCATGGCTACCACGGGAGCCAGTATGAATTGCTGCGTAATGGTGAGGCGTTGCTCTTTTCCCCTGAGGAAGCCACGATCTATCTCAAGGATTTACTAGGTCTGGATGCCTAACTCGTTACAACCTCAACCAGAAACCGCTCTGGTGAGCCGCGATGCCCTCCTATTGGCCTTTGCGGACTTTTTAAGCATTGATGTGAGTGCTGGTGATGCCGCTACGGATACGGTGCAAACCTATCGGCGGCAGGTGGAGCAGTTTTTAAAGTGGTGCGATCGCCACGACCTCCATCCCGCCCAAGTGGATAAAAACGACATCAAGCGTTATCGCCATTGGCTGATCAATGTACGACGGTTTAAACCCGCCACCATTGCCCTCAAGCTCTCGGTCGTGCGCCGGTTTTATCAAGCCGCCGTCGAGCATCGCCTCCTCCCCACCAATCCCGCCCTTGGGGTGAAGCCCCCAAGGGAAAAACGCGACCCCGCCGAGCGAATCACCTTTTTAGAAAAAGCTGAGGTAGAAAAACTTCTGGCCAGCATTCCCCAAGGGGTGGGGGAACCTGATCCGGTGCGATTGTTGCAGGTCAGGCGCGATCGCGCCCTCTTGGCGATCATGGCCCTAGAAGGCCCCCGCACCGTCGAACTCCATCGCGCCAATGTTAGCAACGTCATCCAACAGGGGCAACATTTAGGAATTCGTGTCGAAGGGAAACGCAATATTCGGATTGTCCCCCTCACGCCGGAAATTGGCCAAATTCTCATGGACTACCTCCAAACCCGCCGCGATCAAGGGGAAAATTTCACCCCATCCACCCCCCTATTTATTGCCGTGGGGAATCGGGCCGGCGGCCAACGCCTTTCCCGTCGGGGTATTCGGCTGATTGTTGATCGTTATCTTACCCAAACCCATCTGAAGCACACCCCTGGCCGCACGATCTCCGCCCACAGCCTCCGCCACACCGCCGGAACCCTCGCCCTCCGTTCCGGGGCAGAATTGCGCCAAGTGCAAGACCTCCTCGGCCATGCCGATCCCCGTACCACCTGCATTTATGCCCATGTGGCTGATCGCTGGGATAATAACCCCGCCCTTAAATTGGGGATCGATCTTTCTTGAGGAGTGAGGAGTGAGGAGTGAGGAGTGAGGAGTGAGGAGTGAGGAGTGAGGAGTGAGGAGTGAGGAGTGAGGAGTGAGGAGTGAGGAGTGAGGAGTGAGGAGTGAGGAGTGAGGAGTGAGGAGTGATG
>NZ_JAYGHW010000031.1:0-7888 GCF_034932185.1 Spirulina sp. CCNP1310
GCGTCGCTCACATCGCTGGGGTATCCTTGTCTAGGCATTTTCTACTCTTGCGTTCTTTATCCCCTTTTTCCCTCTTTTGAGGCTTTCACCCCCCTCTTCTTTATCTTTTCTTCACAGATACCCTCTAGGGAAATGTTTGAGCATTAACCATTTTGATCTTGCTGTTTTGTGACTAAAAGATTCATCAAAACATTCGCAGCTTCAGAGCAATCGTAGGGCGACCAAATCGGATACTCTTGATTGGCAACAAAAATATTTGTTTCTTCTTCCTTGACCAGTTCAGTTGCCAAGAATTGCATCAGACGCAGCTTGTCAATTTTTGGCAGTTCTTGAATTTGGCTCATCAGTTCAGTTAATGGCATGAATCTCCTCATCTTAGGGCTGATGAAAGGGAGCGATCGCTCTCCCATTTTACCTCTGGCATCCACATTCTCACTCTTGTCGTAGGGGTTCCCCCGCCATGGGTTGGAGGATTTCCGGCTTCACCCGTTCGAGAAAATTGATCGCCATGACGGTAAAAGCTCCCTCAATCAGGGCTTGGATGCCATAACCCCCCAAGGCGGCAACAATAGCGGCCCGTTCGAGATCAGCATCAAGCTCCGGAGCGATCGTGCTCAGGGTTAAGCCTACATAGAGGAGGGCAGCGGCAAAAAGGGCGATCGCCCCTCCCCCAAACCGCGTCATCTGTCGCCAGTTGCGCCCCTCTCCCCATTGACTCAACCCATAGGCCAACAAGGCCGGTAGCCCCATAATCAGGGCATTCACCCCCAAACTCGATAACCCCCCATGGCCAAACATCACCGCCTGGAAAAATAAGCCAATCAGGATCGCCGGGAAAGCGTAGTAGCCCAAAATAATTCCCATTAAGCCATTGAGGACGAGATGGATACTCGTGGGGGGGACAGGGATATGGATCAGGGAGAGGACGAAAAAGCCAGCGGTCAGGAGGGAGGCCTTGGGGAGTTGAGCGGTGGGGTCAGAGGTGCGGTGAATTTGGCGGAGGGTGAACCAAGTGATGCCCCCGGTGAGGGCATAGCCGCCAATCATGATCTGGGGTGGGAGTAAGCCGTCGGGAATGTGCATTAGGGATCTGTCGGTTTGCGGGTGAAAAAGAGGGCTGTGCCGATGAAGCCCCAAACGGTGGCGATCGCCATCATCGTTTTCTGTAAGGGCGAATGGGTCGCTACCCCCGCCTCGGCAACGGTGGTAACGGCTTCCCCCTCGGTATCAATGGGGATCGTGATGAGCGTGCCATGGCCCGCTTGACGGACTTTCACATCCCAATTGCCCGGCTGATCGGGGGTAAAGCGGAAGTGGCCCTGCTCATCGGTGGTGCCGGTCTGCCAAGGGGTGGCAGGGTCTGCGGGGCTATAGATCGTGACTTGGGCATTGTCCATGGGGCGATCGCCCTCAAAAACGGCCCTTAATTCCACCGTTTGCTGAATGTTAAATTCAACAGAACTACTATGGGCCAAGGCTGGGGAAGGGTCATGAGCAAGAACAGGCATGAGGCCGCCAGTAAACAGGAGCAGGAGTAAAAGCAAGGATTTAGAGCGTGGCATAGTCAATAACATTGTTAATCATAACGGAGGGGCAATCGGCGTTAGTGTACCGATCACCCCTCCCTCAACATTTTGGTTTAGGCTTCCCGGCGGCAATGGCCTTCCCCCACATGGCCCAAATTATCAAGGGCTTGGATCAAAATTTCATAATCCGCAGCACTGAGGCGACTTTCCAGATCGGTGAGATTGGCGACCAACTGCCCCTCGACCGCCAAGGCCGCTAAGGGATCAAACCCCAATGCTCCCGTATTAATCTGATCATCAAGGGCTTGATCGGCCCGGCCAAAGATGTGATCCCAATGGAACGTCATCTCAACTTCTGCCGCACCATCGGCGGTTAACATCCCCTTGCGCTCATCCCCGACAAATTCACCGCAAAGATAAGCCACCTCATGGGCAAAGCTCAGTTCAAACGCAACGGTTTCATCGCCTTTGCTAGCGGTTCCCTTGAGCAAGATAGCTGGTTGATCCCCCATGTTCGTCAGTTTCCAGCCCAGAGCATTATAGGAACCTGCCGGGGCATCGGGCTTTTGCGTCACCTTGACCATTTCCTCCGCTGTGGCTTCAGTGAGGGTGACGGGGGAGGGTTGAGTGACGAGGCTAACAGCTTCTTTTTCTACCAAAGCGGCATCACTTTCGGGATCATAGGGGGGATCGCTTTGGTAGGCGGTGACATCATTGAGGATCACCTCAACGTGATCAAATTTAATCTCCCAGCCTTCTTTACTCGTGATGCCGTCGTACATGAAATCTTCGCCGTTGGCAATGAGCGTGAGTTCTCCTGTCCCATCGGTTGCCGCAGTATCTTGAGTTGCGGGCGGAACTGTGGTCTCGGTGGGAGTTGCGCCGCAACCGCTGGCAGCGAGGGTAAGGGCGATCGCCACGCTGACGCGCATCGTCACCCCTAAGAGGGTTCTGTAGCTTGATGATTTGACCATTATGATTTCACAAAAACATTAACCCAGGACAAACAATCCCTAGCTTTGGGTTTTATTGTTCGGGGATCTTCTCGGAAAGTTCAATGCCTGTGTGGGGGATGTAGGGGATTAAGAATTGCTTAAAATTTTTTAGGCCAAACTGGCTTTGATGAGGGTGGGAATAATCCGCTCACAGGCCATCCTTGCCCCGGAGAGGTTTCGCGCCGTCGGCCCCACTTGGAGCGCGGCCCATCCCCCCATCACAAACACCTTCAGTTTTTCCCACCGTAACCGCTCATCCACCACCGGCAAACCCCCCACCCAGGGAAGGGGATCGAGGGCCGTAATTGTTGGAAGAGGGGAACTTAGGCCACGCATCAACCCTTTCAGCCCTGGGTCAGGGGGAGCGATCGCCATGATCACGGCTTGAAAAAGGGCAGGTTTTTGGATAGAATGAGAACCATTCTCACATTAGCCCCTCCATGACTTTACCCGACACTCCCGCCCTTGAACCCGTTGATCTCAGCCCAGAACCAACGGCCCCGCTCCTTTATCGTCCCCGTCGCCTCCGCAGCAACCCCGCCATCCGTCGCCTCGTCCGCGAAACCCATCTCCAAGCCAGCAACCTGATTTATCCCCTCTTTGTCATGGAAGGGGAAAATCAACAGGTTCCCGTCCCCTCAATGCCGGGCATTTTTCGCTATACCCTTGATCTGCTTTTGGAAGAGGCGAAAACGGCGGCCCAGTTGGGGATTGGGGCGATCGCCCTTTTTCCTCTCATCCCCGAAGCCCAAAAAGACAACACGGGCCAGGAAAGCTATAACCCCGCTGGCCTGATCCCCCGTGCTATTCGCACCCTCAAAACCGCCATCCCTGATCTGGTGGTGATCAGTGATATTGCCCTCGACCCCTACAGCGATCAGGGCCATGATGGCATTGTGGATGAAACGGGGCGCATTCTCAATGATGAAACCGTTGCCGTATTGTGCAAGCAGGCGATCGCCCATGCCGAATCTGGTGTAGATTTTGTCGCCCCCTCCGATATGATGGACGGCCGCATCGGGGCGATCCGCCGCACCTTGGATAACGCAGGCTATCACCACACCAGCATCCTCGCCTATTCTGCCAAATACGCCTCCGCCTACTATGGCCCCTTTCGCGATGCCCTCGATTCAGCCCCCAAATTTGGCGATAAGAAAACCTATCAAATGGACATCGCCAACAGCCGCGAAGCCCTCAAGGAAGTGGCCCTCGATATTGCTGAAGGTGCGGATATCGTCATGATTAAACCTGCCCTAGCCTATCTCGACATCATCGCCCGGATTAAAGCCACCACCAACATCCCCGTTGCTGCCTACAACGTCAGTGGCGAATACGCGATGATTAAAGCCGTCGCTCAACAGGGTTGGATTGATGAAAACACAATGATTTTAGAAACCCTCACCAGTATTAAACGGGCCGGCGCTGATTTAATTCTCACCTATTTCGCCAAACAGGCCGCTCAATTACTCACCCATTCCCCCCAATAATTCCTGATGAATGCCAACCCTAATCCATCGCCATCGATTCCTAAACGAGGAATGCCCCTAACAATTATCACCGGCTTTCTTGGCAGCGGCAAAACCACTGTTCTGAATCACATCCTCAACCATTGCCAAGATTTAAAAGTAGCAGTTTTAGTGAATGAATTTGGTGATATTAACATTGATAGCCAGTTATTGGTTTCAATGGATGAAGATATGATTGAATTGAGCAATGGTTGCATCTGTTGCACGATTAATGAAGGTTTAGTGGATGCCGTTTATCGCGTTTTAGAGCGGGATAAAATTGATTATTTGGTGATTGAAACCACGGGCATTGCTGATCCCTTGCCGATTATTCTCACGCTCCTGGGTACAGAATTGCGGGAACTGATTCACCTCGATTCAATTTTAACCCTCGTCGATGCGGAAGCCTTTGATGAGGATCACTTTGACAGTGAAGCAGCATTAAACCAGATTATTTATGGGGATATTATCCTCCTCAATAAAACCGATCTAGCCAGTGAGGAAAAATTAGCAGCATTGGAAGCATTCATTCATGATTGTAAGGTTGCCCCTCGGATTTTACGCTGTCAACGGGGAGAAGTTCCTTTGCCCTTGATTTTAGATGTGGGGGCGAATAATCCCAGTCAGTATCAAGCGTTGTTAACGGCTGAACCGGAAGGTTCCCACGATCATGATCATGACCATGATCATGACCATCACGATCATAATCATCACCATGAACACCATGACCACCACTATGATCATCATTCCCAACATTTAGAGAATGATGGCTTTATTTCCTATTCTTTCCAGAGCGATCGCCCCCTTTCCATTGAAAAATTTCAAAGCTTCCTCGATGATTTACCCGCCAATATTTTTCGCGCCAAGGGCATCCTCTGGTTTAGTGAAAGTGAGCAAAAACATATTTTCCAACTCAGCGGCAAACGTTGCACCATTACCGCCGAACCTTGGGGGAATCGCTCCCGTTTTAGTCAATTAATTATCATTGGCCGACAACTGGATCAAGCCGCCCTCGCAACGGCCCTGAAGGAATGTCACGCCCTCAACCCGGCCACCCTTTAACCCATCAGCCCCTTTCCCCAAAAATGGGCGGAGGGAATCGTTCATGAACTCCTGATTATGCCTAAAACCCTACCCCATCCCCCTCAACCGGGACTTTACCTTGTCGCCGGCCCCCCCGGCAGTGGTAAAACCCACTGGATTCGGGAACAACTCCTCACCTATCCCCAAGGTTCCGCCTATGGTTCCCCTAGCCAAAGCGGGTTTTGCCTCGATTTAGCCTATTTGGAAAGTCAAACCCCGATCCAAGCGATTGATGCGGCTCAATTGGTGGAAGTAGCCTATTGGGCCCAACAACGGCCCGTGTATTTGGAACTGGGCTTTCATGTGGATTTGGCCGCCTTGCCCTCCTTCCCGGAGGTTGTCCCCTGTTCGCGCATTGCTGTTTTACCGCCGGGCGTAGCCCTCAGTGAATGGCACAGTTGGGCGGATGATCTGGTAGTGGGCATGGGGCCAATGGTTCCCCAATTGCCGAACCAGGTGCAGAAATCCTCCCTGACGGGGGAAGTGTTTGATCCCGCTAGTTTAGATGTGGTATGGCATGAGTTGACCCATGGAGCCTATGGCCGGGTGCAACGGGCCAAGGGGTTGTTTAACCTAGCCGATGGCTCAACCTTTTGGTTTAGTTTCAATGCTGGACAACCCAGCCACTATGAAGAATTGCCCCGGCCCCGTTGCCTCACGGGCCGTCCCGCCGGGTTGAGTGGCATTGAGTTGATGGGGTGGGATGTGGATGCGGGGGCGATCGCCGCCAGCCTCACCGCCAGTTGCCTCAGTGACGAACTCCTCCTCCACCACCAAGCCCAACTCCGCAATTCCCAAGAACCTGTTGCAACCCTTTCGGAGCAAATCCTATGAAAATTGCTGTGCTGTCTTGCATTCATGGCAACTTTGAAGCCCTCAATGCCGTACTGAGGGATCTCGATCAGCAGGGGGCTGAGGAAATCTATTGCTTGGGGGATCTGGTGGGCTATGGCCCCCATCCCAATGCCGTTGTGGAAATGATTCGGTCTTTAGATATTCCCACCTGCCAAGGGTGTTGGGATGAGGATATTGTCGAGGGTTTAAATGCCTGTGAATGTAGCTATCCCTCCCTCCTGGCGGAAGCGCGGGGCAAACAGGCCCATGAATGGACAAACGCCCGCATTCATGAAGAAGTGCGGGATTATTTAGCGCAACTCCCCCTCACCCTCAAACGGGATGACCTCTGCTTTGCCCACGGCAGCCCCCAAAATCAGCATGAATATCTGATGCCGGAAATGAACGCCTTTGCCGCCTTGGAGCGGGTGCTGGCCGTTGATGCCCGTATTCTCTTCTGTGGCCATACCCATGTTCCCTACGTCCGCACTCTAGAAGCGGGGACGATGACGGTGCGACTCCATCACACCCCAGACCAGCGAGAGCAAGCCTTTACCACCCCCCTGCGGCGGATCGTCAATGTGGGTTCTGTGGGGGAACCGCGCCACGGTCGCCCCAACGCCACCTACGTGATTTATGACACCGATGGGGATCAGATCACATTGCGAGAGGTGGCATACGACTATGAAAAAACCTGTGCGGCGATTATTGACCAGGGGTTGCCGCCGATTTTTGCTTGGCGGTTAGCTCAGGGTTTGGAGTTTGCCGAGCGGGCCGATGATCCCAGTCATGTTTGTGAACGTTAGGGGGCAAAATGTGGGCAATTTTAACGGGCATTGAAGGAAATTTAGCAGCCTATGAGGCGGTGATTGCGGATCTGCGCCGTCAGCCGGTGGAGGATCTGTATATTTTGGGGGATGTTTTGGGGTTGCAGGGGCCGGTGGGGCCGCTGTTGGAACGGTTGACCCATCCCCAAGCGGGGGAGTTAACCCCCCAAATTTGTAGCGGGTTTTGGGAGGAGCAGTATTTGCAGATGCTGGGGTGGATGGGGGGGGAGCCTCAGCGGGAATGGGTGGAGCCGTTGATGGCGGCGGTTCCTGAGGGGGCTGTGGCTTGGGTGCGATCGCTCCCCTTTGGTTTTTTTGAACTCGATTGTCTTTTAGTCCATGGCAGTAGCCAAGGGGTACGGGATGAACTCACACCGGCAACGCCCCCCTGGGAATTGTTGGACTATCTCGTGCGCATGGATGCCCATTATCTGTTTACGGGCCGTTGGGGGAAACCCTTCCATGTGGAATTGGCTGAGAGTGAAATCACCGCTGAGGTGATCACCTTGGATCAGCCGCCCCTTTCCCAACAGGCCCACCTCTCCGAACGCCATGTGATCGGCGTGGGAAACGTGGGGCGGATACCAGGGGAAGCGCATTATGGTTTGTTTAATCCCGCCACAGGCAAGATGGCGTTTAAATCGGTAGCCTATAGCAATGCCCAATGATGCGGAGCGGGTGCGTTAGGGTTTTGCCTAACCACACCCTACCCTTAATCTCCGACCCGCTCTAAAAAGGTGCGCACTTGGCCATCCCGCTCCAAAACGAGGCGGATTTCCGCTGTTTGCGCCCCGGTTAGGGGGGAGACAAAGGCTTCTCCTAAACGGGGCATGGGGGTTTGGGGGAGATATGCCGCCGCTGTGGTTCCCAGGGGCAGCAATCGTTGTAAGGAACCATTGGTATTGAGGCGAAGCCGGTATTCCAGACCTTGGGTTAAATCCTCAGGGGGCTGCCAACGGGCTTGGAAATAGTTGCGCACCTCCTCCACTTGAGGTAACGAGTTAAAGGGGAGGGGGATGCTGGATTCTGGCGTGGCGGTACGGGGGGCAGGAGCCGCCTGGGGTGCGGGGGCAGGTTGAGGAGTGCGGGCGATGGTGGCTTCCTGCTCTTGGAGGGGG
>NZ_JAYGHW010000032.1:0-7695 GCF_034932185.1 Spirulina sp. CCNP1310
GGAGAATGTGCCAAAGGTGTTAAAGCATAGGTGTGCGTACCTGAATGGGGCACTGACGGCTTAATTGGATTACAATCATATACTTGGTCTGAGTAATTATACTCATCTCCTAACTGAGATGTACCCCCGAAACTCTAGATCTCGGTTGGCTCGGATACTAGGGGGTACTTTCTGTTGTCTACGGTTGTTAAATCGCTGTTGGCGATGATTTCGGAGTTGGAAGGGTAGCTCTCGATTGATCCGGCGACTGCGGCGAGAACGCCGTAGCATTCTGCGATGATCCATCCGCTCCCGCACTTTGGGGTAGGGGAGTTCTAGGTGGGACTGGAATAATGTCGCTTGAGCCGATTGAACGGCAATCCCTGAATAAAGTTTGCCGGGATCTACCCCGACCACAATGGGCTGGGTCTTACGACCCGATGGCTCCGCTTTCAGGCGCACTGCCTTGATGCGGAGATCGTTCTTCACCCATTGGGCCTTGCCCTGCGCTACCCACTTTTGGGCGCGATTGCGCTTGGTGGGCATAGCGGGAGTACCATCAGGGTTTTGGACGGGGATGCGTTGCATGGAAGATAATTCCAAAACTACAGGTCTCTTTAGCCAGTGAGTACGGTGTTGCTGGGCTGAACCCACTCCCTGAGATTCCAGGGCCTTACAAATAATCCGATTTAGAGAAGCAACCGGAAGTGTTGCCGTACTCACCTTGGTGGCCTATTCGCAGCTACGACCGGGTTATCTCCGGTCACTCCCCCACCTCGGCGGATGCCCGGTGGGGGTCATTGAACAATTCGGATGGGTTCCCGTGGTGAGATCAGGATTTCGCCAGGCTCAATCGCGCTGAATTGTTGCTCAAAGATGGCAATGAGCCACTGACCCTCGTTTTGAAAGTTTGCGGGTTGGAGTTCTGGGGTTGGGGGGTTTGGGTGGAGTTCGCGATCGAGGAGGTCGAAGAGTGTTTGTTTGTCGGTGGGGTTGAGTTGATGAATGGCTGGCAAGAGTTCGTTCAGTGTCATGTTTGGCTCCTGGTCATGACGATCTAATCAAGATTTTAGCGAATTCTAGGATAACGGTGTGGGAAATGAAGATTTTCGGGTTTTGAAAAAGTTCTAGACTTTTTTGATATTGGATTGGATCATCTTGAGTCAGAAGCCGAACTACAATATTGGGTTCAACTGCGATCATGCCATTGCTCCTGAATGCCTTGGTGAATAGCCGCTTCCATATCCTCTAAGGTTTTGGGTGAACCTTGATACTTTAAACACCCGGCTACTTCGTTTAAAGTGGTCGGATGAAAGGGCTGTTTGGGCTGAATTAAAATTCCTTTGCCGGTATCGGTCAAGATGATTTCTGTCCCCATCTCTAAGCTATAGATTTTCCGCATTTCTGGTGGAATGATAATCTGTCCTGTTTCGGAGATTTTGGCGATTTCCATGGGTAAATTAGTTGGGATATTTCGGTAATTTTAACAAAATTAGATCTTGCTTTTCCCCTACGCCAGTCTAGAAGCCGGGTTGCTGGGGGTTGCTGGTTTTTCCCCAAGTTGCTCCGAGAAACCCGGTTTCTCACAGCCCCTCTAACCGCAGAAAATGCACCCGCCCCGACCCATCCCCCGCCATCACCGTCACCCCATCCAGTGCAATGGCATAGGAAAGCATCGCAGCTTCCCCGGTAAAGGTGACTAATACATCCCCCGTCTCCAAATCCCACAGTTTCAGATTGACTCATCTCCGTGTTACAATCACGGAAATTCCCCGGAGGGATTACAGCACTTCTGAGTTTGGTTCAACGGATTAGGAAGATCCCAAATTCTCAAACGCCTAGGCGAAGTCAAAACGCCTCTTGCCGGGGTGCTTTGCATCCCGGTTACTTTGGCTTTTTTGCCAATATTCCATGCTCCATTAGCATCGGCATTGACCTCAACACCGGATGTAGAGCGATAGGTTCCCCGTCGTATCCGCTGACCTGAAGCCTTCCAACCCTCGGGTTTTTCACCGTATACGGGAATGCTATCTAAATCTAGTGCAGATGCTTGGGATGTATAACTTTCCTCCTGTTCAATAAACTGAATTCCATAAAAACAACACAATTCCTCAAGTCGATTTTTGAGTTTACCTGTGGGAATTGAAACGAATTTTTGATTGGTTTTATGATCTAGCTTAATGCCATTTTTTTGACCCTTGTTCCATCCAAAAACAAGCGTACCAATTTTATGCTTAAGGCAATGATTGACAACAATGCGAGCCGCTTTATTGATCGCATGGCGCATTTGACGATTGCGCTTGCTAGTGAGGCGGTCAAGCAGCTTGCACCAAAAGCTCTGGTCTTTACCTTCCTTTATGGTAGCAATGCGTTTGTTATAACCTTGGTTTAGGGATTTGAGGTGTTTACCATCAACGATAAAGCTATGCCCTTCTGTATCGACGCAGGTGAGCCAGTTATCAACACCATGGTCAATGGACAATGCTTTGTGCGGGTCTAGACTGACGGGTGCGATCGCTGGACTCGTGTAGGTCCAGACAGCATCAAAGTGGCCGGCTCTGGGGACAATTTGTAATTCTCTGATGGTTTGCCAATCAAGATTGCTGGGAAAAGGAATGAAAATTTCGGGAAGGTTGAACCATATTTTACAGGATCTACCCATGGGTACTTTAATTTTGCCATCAACCCATTTTAACCAATGTTTTGGGTAGCTAACTTGGAACATACCCCCGGATTTTCGGTAATGCGGCGGCTTAGGTTTATGAGGGAGTTCACCGCGTCGCCACAACTTGAGAAGTGCTTTGAAGCTTTTAAATGCTTCTCCAACAGTAATACAGGTTTGTTGGGCTGCGTTGGCATAGAGTGCTCGCATATTGGGGTTTTGTTTCATTTGGCTGCATAGCCAGTATCCATGGGGAAATTGATTAGTTTTGAAGTAAAGTTGGCGGGCAAGGTAGAGTGTGGAATTGTAGAGGTTGTTGGATGTGGTGCAAAGATATTTAAGTACGGCCCTAAGTGCGGGGTCGTCAGGCAGCCGATTAATTTGTACTGCAAAAGATTTTGACATACAACAATTGTACAATCTAATGGCGGGCGGGAAGCATTTCGGAAGACTAAATTTTTCGGCTCTTCTGAGGTAAGCGTTCAGGGGATTCAGCGATCCCGACGGTCTGTTTTAGGTGATCCCAGCTTGATTTTTCCAGATCTAGATTCTCAACGATGCCTGAAACCCACGTTTTAAGGCCAAATAAGCAAATCTGCATCTATGCCCTAACCAATAGCCTAAGCAGTATAACTATTAATTAGACCGCGATTAGCCGCCTAGCCAATTTAATCTGCTGGAAAGCTACAATCGCTGCATAAATGAGTGGCTACAGTCACACCCCAACACATCCACAAATCGATTCCGCCTCAACGCCACCTCATGCGATCGCGATCCGATTGGCTCAATAACAATCACAATCGCCCCAACTCCCATAGATTTTTCAAGTCCAACCCAAAATCTCCCGCATCGGCCGCAGTCATAGCAGTTGCAGCGACAACACCATATCCTGCTGCTACACCAAAACCTGCTGCACCCGCAGCCTTTGCGGCTTCATCAATAATTTCCCTCCTACTTTACTATCTCTATCGCTCCCTTTAAAACTACCTTGGCACCTTGAACACTTAACTGTGCTCCTTTAGCTCCAACGAATAACCCTGGAATCGACGTACAAAACGGAGCCAGTGCTGCAGCAGGTGGAAAAACCGTGGTAGCAAGTCCATCTGCTCCATAACAGAGCAAAGTTGCGCCGACCGCTACTCCTGCCGTGTTTATGGCACCATCAATCACAGAATCAAAAAACTGATTAGCTCGATTTTTAGAGCGATCATTGTCATAATTACGTGAATAAGAGGAAGGAGTGGACGACAATTCCAAGCCATTCAAACCATCAGCATAAGCCATGGCAGGGGTTAGACTGCTTGTTAGCAGAATACACAAAGCAATTAAAACGGAGACGATACCTCTGAATATAAATTTCATATGTGTTTCACGTTGTAATAACTGGTTTACCAAAGGCTGCTATTGTACAGAATAAATACTCAACAACCCGTAAGGGACTAAGTATTAATTAGACGGTGATCAGCAACCCATGCGATTTAAGGTAGTGGGGTAGTGGAAAGCTAAAACTTCTCCCTAAATTACGCCTTGTTAGTATTCTAGCAAATGAATATCGAGGTGTCAATAATTTATAGATATAACAGATATAGCAATCCTATTTGATTCATGAAATAACTATTGTTGCTGGGCAAGGCTTTCAGTTATCTTTTTGTTCAGTAATCACGTCGGATTGCTATATAACACATACAAAACTTCGTTTTTGGATAAAGTTCTTAACTGGCAAGGGTTTCAGCTTTGTGTTTAGCGAATGTTATACAGAATAAATTGGATTAAGCGATCGCCGTCGGACGATCGCACCCCGTGATTTCCTTTGATAGGCGTAGGTTTCCCCCAAGGTGTTGGCAAGGCGTTGATACAGGGCGAGACAGTCGGGGTTAGTCCCCACCGTCAGCCAGATAATCCCATCGGGAAACTGTCGCCGCACCTCGTTATCCCGCGCTAAGGCTGCGGCTAACACCGTTTTCCCTAGTCCTCCCATCCCCTGCACCCCCACTTTCTAGACCTGTCCGGTCATCACTAGGGTTTGATGGTTGGGGGTCAAAAGTCGTTCTTTTAAATCCGCCATATCTTCAGGATGGGGGAGAAAATGAGGGGGGGGTTGGGGAACCGTATCCACTGCCCCTAAACCGTGCCAAGGGGTGGCGGGTGCGGGTGGGTTCAGGTTTTGTAATTGGGAAATGGCCGCTAATATCCGGCGCATATCCTCACGGGTCGCCAATTGCGGTAAATACTCCTGAATCTTATCAATCCCCGCCAACGTCGCCCCATGAAGATCAAACAACATCCCCACAAACGCCCGCCCACCATTGTCCGCATCATCCTTCAGCACTTGGCGCAAATACTTACTAAAATTCGCCGCCAACTCCACCGCCAAAGCAGCAATCACATCCTGATAACTTTCAACCCTATCCCGCAAAACCTTTTGCTCACAACCCTGCTCAAATAACCAAGTAATCACCTCCCGCCATTCCGGTTCCGCTAACACCGGATATTCCCCAAACTGCTCCGGCTCTTGACTAAAAATCTCATGGAGACGCTCTTCCTGAACCGTTTCAAACAAGTTTAGATCTTGATGCTCTTCCGCCCATTGCACCCAATACCCCTCGATCTTTGCCCCAAACTTCTCCAACTGTTTCCGACTCTGGGGATATTGGGGGCTGACCCTTTCCAACAAAGCCCGCGCCACCGTCCGCCCCGCCGCCTTCGCAATATCCTCATTGCGCAACACATCGCCACTCTCACGGCATCGCTTTAGGAATAGCCCTAAATGATGCCCCGTCATCGCCATGAAAAAATCCGAAACCCCCGTTAATACGGGAACCGCCAAACCCGCCGCTACCGATATCCCCGCCGCTGAAGCCGCCATCCCCCCCGTCGCAATGGAAACCAAGCCCAGAATTGCAGTTCCCGCCAATAGACCGCGATTAGACCGCACCGGCTCCAATGAAGACATAACCCATCATCCCAAAAACCCTACTCCCCCAAGATAACCCAAAAAAGCAAAGGCGGTTCAAGTGAAAATCTTTTCCTCCTCCGGGCGATAGATAAACTCATAATCAAAGGGAACCGGGCGAATATTCCGCACGATCGCAAACCCTAAACTACTCACCACATCTGTGGTAAACGTCACCATTGCTAACTCCAATAACTTGCGATCAGGAATATTCGGCTCCTTGACAAAATAATTGCGCTGGGCAAAAAATAGCGTCGAATCCTTCGGGTTAATAATGCCATTTAAACGGTGAGCGTGCTGGATTGGCTTAATATACGTCAGATAAAAATCCTCCTGATTGTGCTGCATTAAATAAAAACGCTCCTGTTGCAACCAACTCATTTGGAAAATCATCTTAATCAACTCAAAACCCAAAATATAATTCAAAACATAATTCTTCTCCTCCGGACTAATCACCAACCGCAACGCCGACTCTAAAAACTTATCCGGTTCCCGACGGGCATCCTGGGCAGAATGAATATAAAATTGGCGAATATAACGGCGCAGCGTAATACTATTCAGTTCCGTCGTAATGTGAAAACTGAGCAAATGCTTTTGCACCTTTTCCTGCGTTTCATAATCCTGGATGATCTTCGCAATTAAACCATCCGCCGTGTACTGATCCAGAAAATGGGCTTGATCCTCCGGCGGCGCGGCACAAAGCAAATGACACAGCGAAAGGAGATAGCGGCGTTCTTTCCAATGGAGTTTTTCAGCCCAAAGCTTGGCTTCAGTGGGGAGTCGGTCTAGCATAGTGCCTCTTGAACTTGCCCCATGGGTTCGCGAGCAAGCCCACAGGAGCGGAAAAGGGGGGCAGGTAGTGCTGCGGTATTGCAACCCTACTGTTATCCTAAGCGATCGCTTCCTAGGGCCGTCAACCGCTGAATCCCTGAACTTTCCAGGGCCTGGGGGCTGGGTTTCACCCCCCAAGGGGGGGGACTATTGGCCCCGCAATTCGTCATATTTGGCCCGCACCGCTTGAATATCCTGCCACATTAACCACTTCGGTTTGCCCTTTTCCCGGGAAGGGTTGCGCAGTAAATAGGCGGGGTGAAAAATCGCCATACAGTGGCGATCGCCCCAATCCAACCATTGACCGCGAATTTTCGTGATCCCCTCCTTCCGACCTGTCAGCGCCTTCAGGGCCGTCGCCCCAGTGAAGAGGATAATTTTCGGGTCAACGAGGCGGATCTGCTCCAAAAGATAGGGACGGCAGGCCTCCACCTCGTCGGGGTTGGGGGTGCGATTACCGGGGGGGCGGCAGTTGTGAACCACACCCGCTGGCGTGATGAAATTGGCGGTTTCCGCCACATCAATGCAATAGACCGGCGTTTGCGAGGGTTGGGGTTGGAGCAATTCCGTTTCCACACCGGCCCAGTCGGTACTCTGCCCTAAATAGTCGTGAAATTCCCCTTCCGTTTGGCCCCCAGGGGGGCCGGCTAAAACGAGGCGTTTCAACGGTAAGCCCGTGGCAATGCGATCGCCCCGCTCCAATTCCCCCACCGGCAACCAACCCCGCCGCGTCAACACGGGATGATCCGCCGTCGCCGTATAGCTGCCCGGTTGCCCCCGTAATTTCACGCGGTAGAGCCAACGATTCCCCAAGGGGGAACAATACCAGCCGGTAACATTGCGCCATACGAGGGTGCGATCGCCCGCCAAACTCAACACCTTCCCCGCCCAACGGTTTTCCACGAGCCAAGCCAGGGGCCGATAGCCCAGTTCTGTGGCGATCAGCGTATCCCCCGTGAGGCATTTCACCACATTGGCAATGTAAATATCCCGTTCGGTGCTGAGTTCCACAGAGGCGAGAATTTTTTCCAACAGTTGCCCCGATTTCCCCACAAAAGGCAGGCCCGTTTCATCTTCCTGTTGCCCCGGCCCTTCCCCAATCAGCAAAATATCCCCCTGGGGATTGCCGCGACTGACGACCACATGGGTACGGGTGGCACTGAGGCCGCAGCGATCGCACGCCCGGAAATGTTCCCCCAATTGGTCTAAGTCTGCGTAGGTTCCGGGGGGGATGGGGATCTGGCCGTTGTGGGGGATTTGGTCGAAGGGG
>NZ_JAYGHW010000033.1:0-7157 GCF_034932185.1 Spirulina sp. CCNP1310
TGGTGGATGAACTAACCGTCATCGAGGAGCAAAAAGCGGGTTAACTGATTGCTGATCTGATGGGATGAAGGGGGGCGATCGCTCCCCTTTTTTAGTGGCGATCGACAGGGAAAAGTTCTAGAGTGAAATCTGGGGCGGGGCCTGCATTTCCGGCGGTGCGCCAGCTAATAGTTCGGCATTTTTGAAATTGAAGGTTTCGGCAATTAAGTTGTTCGGAAAAATTTCCCGCTTGGTGTTGTAGAGCGTGATGCTATCGTTAAAGGCTTGGCGGGCAAAGGCGATGCGGTTTTCCGTCGAGCGGAGTTCTTCCATGAGTTCCTGCATAGAGCCATCGGCCTTGAGATCGGGATAGGCTTCCGAGAGGGCGAAGAGATGGCCCAAAATCCCCGTTAACGCACTTTCAGCATTTTCGAGGTTTTGCATAGCGCGGGGATCTCCTGGTGCATTGGCTGCCCGCTCATTGGCCCGGATCGCGGCGTTGCGGGCTTGAATCACTGCTTCGAGGGTTTCCCGTTCGTGGGCCATGTAGCCCTTCACCGTTTCCACCAAATTGGGGATCAGATCGTAACGCCGCCGCAATTGGACATCAATTTGGGCGTAGGCGTTTTCATAGCGTTTCCGCAGTATGACCAAAGTGTTATAGATGTTGACCAGGGCAAAAATGAAGAGGGCGATCGCCCCCATCACAATCAAAAAAGGAGCCATAGCACAGGAACCCTCAAGGAAAATCAACGCAGAACGCCCCCATCCTAACAAGAAATTTGCCCAGTTCAATCCCCATCGGGGAGGCGGGTGGCGGCTTCGAGGAACGGCGGCATCGGGCAATCCAGGGCAATCACCACCGCCCGCAACAGTTCCGCCTCCAAACGGGAAACATTGCCATCGGCTAGCACCGTATGGGCGCAGGCATCAATGACTTGCCGTTTCAGTTGTGGACTGGCCTGCTCTAAGGTTTTGAGGCTTTGGCTCACAGCGCTAAGGCTAGCGGCCATGGGTTCTTTGGGGGGATTCAGTTTGCTGGCTCCCGGTAGGCGCATTAGGCCATTGCTGAGGGCATAGGCCCCGGTTTTGGGGCTACTGACGCGGGCCAGGGCGGAAAGTACCGTTAAGCAGGGTTGCCAAATTTGTACCAGTTGGCTGTATTGCTGTGATGGATTGCGGGGTTTGCCAAAGTAGGGCCGGAGGCGATAGAGCAGCACCAAATAGAGGGCATAATTGGACAGCGTGACAGTCCCCCCCGCTTGGCTCAGGGCCTTGATTTGGTTAAACAGTTGGCGGCATTGCTCTGGGGTGAGGTTCCGCAACGCCGGAACGATCAGATCCACCAAAGGCAGGCGGGTGAGGGGGTTGAGTTGGGCGAGATCCGGCTGAAGGGCTTGAATTTGGGCCAGTCGTTCGGGGGTTTCGGTGTTCTGAAGGTGGCCCCATTGGGGATTTTCGGGAGATTCCGGGAGGAAAAGGCCGTAGAGGAGGGCGATCGCCCCCTCCGGTTCCCGTGCTGCTGTCCGCAATTGTGGGGGCAGTCCCGCCAATAGTGCTGTTGTGCTGCTCAATGCCTGGGGAGAGATTTGGCCGATCGTCGTGATCACCTTTTCCGGTTGAGCCGGGCCTCCCTGTAAACCCATCACCCCAGCCATGGCCGCCTTACTCCGTTGGGGCCGGTCTTGCCCTTGGGCCTGTCCCCCCAATCGCCGAATCCGTTCCTTTAAGGGAGGATGGGTGGCAAACCAACCGGAGGCAAAAAAGCCTTGGAACGCCGCCCCAAAAAACAGATGGCTCGCGGCTTCAGCGCGGGGGGTGCGGATGCGGGCATGGCCAGGATGGGTGCGAATGATGTTGAGGGCTTCCGCTAGGCCTTGGGGGTTGCGGGTAAATTGCACCGCCGAAGCATCGGCTAAAAATTCCCGTTGACGAGAAACGGCGCTTTGCAGGAGTCGGCCCAGGATCACCCCTAAACCACCGCTGATGATCAGCAATAAGCCCAAGATTTCGCTTTCAAAGAGGCTCTGGCGACGACTGAGGCTGAAAGAATTGTGATGCGTACCCCAGAACGTGCGCCCCGTGATGTAAATGAACATCAAGCCATGTAAAGCCCCCATCAGCCGCAGGTTTAACCCCATATCGCCGTTGAGAATATGGCTAAATTCATGGCCAATCACCCCCTGCATTTGATCCCGATCAAAGGCCTCTAAGCAGCCTCTTGTTACACCAATCACAGCATCTTGGGGCGTAAAGCCAGCGGCAAAGGCATTAATCCCGGTTTCTTGATAGAGGATATAGACCGGCGGGACGGCGATACCAGAGGCGATCGCCATTTCTTCCACCACATTCAACAATTGCCGCACTTTCGGATCGCGATAGTCATAGGTGAGCAATTCCCCCCCCAATTGTTCAGCGATTACTTTCCCACCACCGCGCAATTCCCGCAGTTTATCAAAGGTGGCCCACAGGATAATCCCGCCCACAATCAAGAGCGTGATCAAAAACCCCCGCCAACGAAAGGGAGGAATCCACGTAAAGTTCTCCGGATCAGCGTAGGTGGGGATGCCGATAAAGTTCCACACCACGCCAAAACCCCGATACATTACCCAAGTAATGATCAACAGAGCGAGGGTAAATAAACCCATCAAAAGGATTGTATTACGTTTGGCTTGGTCTTGTTGTTCAAAAAAGTTGTTCATCGGGCCAAAAACGGAAATGTGTAGGGGCGAAAAACCTTTCGCCCTCTTAAGGCATAGGTAGGAGCGAAAAACCTTTCGCCCTCTTGAGTGTCAAACCCAGTTTAATCAATCCCTAGGAGGATGTCTCACCCCATCGGGGGAAAGATTAACCCTGAGAGGAAATGAGAGCAGTTTCCACCGAGTTTCTGGCAATGGGGTGTCTCGCCCACCCCACCAAACCCCACCCTACAAGTTAAATAAAACCGTTAAACGACGACGCACCCAATTGACCAAATTTTTATCCTCCTCAGAATCCGTCTCTAGACCCATATCCTTTAATTGCTGCCGTCGCTCCGATAATTCCTGTTGATGTCTGGCCAGTTCTTGGACAATCACCTCTGCAAGTTGGGGATTTTCCTTAAGCAGCTTTTTAAAACGCTTATCACTAATGGTAAACAACAACGTTTCTTCCTTGGCAATGACCGTTGCTGTGCGAGGAATCCCCAACATCAAAGAAAGCTCGCCAAAAAAAGAACCTTCTTTCAATGTCGCTAAATGTTTATTGATTTTCTGAGCAACTACATCCACAGAACCCGATAAAACAATATAAAAAGCATCGCCGCGATCGCCCTCTTTAAACAAAACCTGCTCAGGATACAATCGCTTGCGATAGCCCACTTCAATTAATTGCCGCAATTCAATATCGGTTAAATTTGCAAAATAAATAACCTCCTTGAGTAAATCTCGCACGGCTCGACTTTTTGAGTTGGCTTTAGCGGCGAGAGTCGATTCCAGAGTTGCGGTGACAGAGGTATTGTGAACCATCGTCGTTAGCTCTGCTAAATCTTGGAGGGAGAAAATATTGGGAGGTGCAGGAATTTCAATGTCATTTTGACGAAACAGATAATCAATTAAGTAGTGTAAAGAGCTTTTAATGCCAGATTCGCGATCAAAACCATTAATCCAGACCCGCAGTTCAAATTGCAAACCCTGTTCACCAAAGCTGGTAAATAAAACCTGCGGTGCAGGCTCATGCAAAATATTGTTTTCCAAGTAAGCCGCATTTAATAATGCTTCAGTCACCAATACCGGATCACTGCCCCGTTCAACCATAATCGGGAGATCTATCCGTGCAATGGCATCACTATAGTTCCAATTAATCACCTTACTTTCCACAAGCTGATTATTCGGTACAATCACATCGCCCCCGGAGCGGGTACGCAGGACTGTCGCCCGCAAAGAAATCTCTTTAACATAACCCTTGATGCCATCGAACTCGATAAAATCTTCAACTTTGATTTTTTGTTCAATCAATACTGTTAAACCACTGATGAAGTTGCGAATGACATCCTGAAGTGCAAACCCAATGCCAAACCCTAAACTCCCAATCAGAAACAGTAATGATTGAATTTTAAACCCAATACTTTGTACAAAGCCAATAAAGAATAAGGTTCCTAAGCTATAGCTTAAAATCGTTGAAATGGCTTCTCGATTACCGATATCAAGCTTTAAAGTGAGCAGGAGTTTATTTTTGAGAAAGTTTCTGAGAATTCGCGTTAAAACAATCACGAAGCACAAAAACAAAATCAGTTTAATAATCACCCACAGCGTAATCGGGGGATCGCCGGGAAAAATGGCCGTATGAAAGAGGGTAGTGAGATGGTCAAGGAAAGAATCAATCATGTTGTTGCTGGCGATCATCAGCGGACTCCACCGAATTTAGGGATGCTGCATCAATTATCACTGAATTGATTCAGGTCAGGTTAAAGTTACAGCTTGTTCACTCATTGCTTAACCCATTGCCCTCACCCTAAATCCCTCTCTCAGAGCGGGAGAGGGACTTTCAGAACTGATCAGATTGTTTCTGAACAGGCTGTAAAAATTTGGGCTGGCCATAACCGCCGCCGCCAGGGGTGGAGAGGGCGATCGCCTCCCCCGCTGCCATCTCTACCATGGCCTGCCCTGAGAGGATTTCCACCGACCCATCGGCCCGCTCCACCTGATTACAGCCCTTCGCCCCCGGTTCCCCGCCCGCTAAACCAAAGGGGGCCACCTGTCGCCGCCCGGAGAGGATCGCCGCTGTCATTGGTTCTAAAAAGCGGATTTTACGGATCACGCCATTGCCCCCCGGCCAAGTCCCCGCACCGCCGCTATTCGGGCGGATCGCAAACTGCTCCAACCGCACCGGAAACCGCCATTCCAACACCTCCGGATCCGTAAGGCGGGAATTGGTCATGTGGGTTTGTACCGCATCGGTTCCCGCAAACCCTGGCCCCGCACCACTGCCGCCGCAAATGGTTTCGTAATACTGCACTGCCCCGTTGCCAAACGTGAAATTATTCATCGTCCCCTGGGAAGCCGCTAATACGCCCAATGCTCCATAGAGGCAATCGGCGATCGCCTGGGAAGTTTCCACATTCCCCGCCACCACCGCCGCCGGATCGGTGGGATTGAGGAGCGAACCGAGGGGAACAATCAAGTTTAACGGTTTTAAACAACCGGCATTGAGGGGCAAATCTTCATCAATGAGCGTCCGGAACACATACAAAACCACCGCCTGACACACGGCTAAAGGGGCGTTGAAATTGTGCAGCCCTTGGGGAGATGTGCCGGTGAAATTGAGGGTAGCGCTGCGGGTTTCTGGGTGGATCGTGATCTTGACCTGGATCACCGGGCCAGCATCCAGGGCGCAGGTAAATTCTCCATCCTTGAGCGTGGTAATCGCCCGCCGTACCGCTGCCTCGGCTTGGTCTTGGCTATAGCCCATATAGGCCTGTACTGTGGCTAATCCGTAGGTGGTGACGAGGGTTTGTAATTCCTGCACGCCTTTGGCGTTGGCGGCAATTTGGGCCTGGAGATCGGCAATATTTTGGTCAGGATTGCGGGCAGGATAGGGGCCAGCGGTTAACTGTTCCCGAATCGCCGCCTCCTGAAATTCGCCATCATGCACCAAAAGGACATGATTTAACATCACCCCTTCCTCTGCAATGTGGGTACTATAGGCGGGCATCGAGCCGGGAGTAATGCCGCCAATATCGGCATGGTGGCCCCTAGAGGCGACGAAAAAGGCAGGTTTTGGGGAATCTGTCACAAATACCGGCGTAATCACCGTAATATCGGGCAAATGTGTGCCGCCCGCATAGGGATTATTGAGGGCGAATACATCCCCCGCCTGGAATTGTCCCCCTTGGGCCGCGATTAGGCTGGCCACACTAGCCCCCATCGAACCCAAATGCACCGGAATATGGGGGGCATTGGCCACCAATTGCCCCGCATTATCAAAAATGGCACAGGAAAAATCGAGGCGTTCCTTGATGTTGACGGAATAGCTGGTATTTTGGAGCGTCGTCCCCATTTGTTCGGCGATCGCCCGCCACAAATGGTTAAACACCCCCAACAACACCGGATCCTTCCCTTCTTGCTCTTGAACCCCCCTTTTTAAGGGGGGCAGGGGGGATCCCGCCAACACCAAATGACCATAATCATTCACCTCTCCCCACCAACCCGGCTCAATCACCGTCGTTCCCGTTGCCTCCACAATCAAGGCCGGCCCTTGGATTTCATCCCCTGCGGCCAAATCTTCCCGTTGAAATACCGGCCCCTCCTGCCAACCATCCTCCACAAATAGCGGAACCCTTGCCACCGGCTGCACCTCGCCCCCTTGACGCTGGGGTTGAACCGTTTCCGGCGGGATCTCTCCCGGCGTAATCAACTCCACGGTTAAAACTTCCACCATCAACGCCCGCTCCGCCATGATGAAACCGTAGCGTTGGCGGTGCTGGGCGGCAAAGGCCGCGCTCATCCCGGCCAAATCCCCTAAAGGAATCTCTAACGTGCTATCTGTGCCACTGTATTTCAATTGCACCGTGGCAATTTGGGTTAAATTCGCCCCTACGGGCAATTCCTGCATGGCTTCTACGGCTAAAGCTGCCGCCATCCCCGCCAATTCTCCAAAAACCTGCCCTAACTCCGCCTCAATGGCCCGCTCCCGCAACACCCGCCGCTCCGCCAAACCAATGCCATAGGCCGACAACACCCCTGCATAGGGATGGATGATCACCCGCTGCATCCCCAAGGCTTCTGCTAATAAACAGGCGTGCTGCCCCCCCGCCCCACCAAAACAGCAGAGGGTGTAATCGCTGACATTGTAGCCCCGTTCAAGGGAGATTTTTTTAATCGCGTTGGCCATGGTGGCGATCGCCACCCTTAAAAATCCCGTGGCCATTTCCGCAATGGAACGGCGATCGCCCATCGCTACCCGCCAAGCCTCAAACTGCTCCATCACCCCCTCCCGATCCAAAGGCTGATCCCCATCGGGGCCAAACAATTGGGGGAAAAAGGCCGGTTGAATCTTCCCCACCACCACATTACAATCGGTAATCGTCAAAGGGCCACCCCGGCCATAGACCGCCGGCCCCGGATTCGCCCCCGCCGAAGCTGGCCCCACCTGATAACCGCCCCCCTCGTAGCGCAAAATCGAACCGCCCCCCGCCGCCA
>NZ_JAYGHW010000034.1:0-6679 GCF_034932185.1 Spirulina sp. CCNP1310
AACTTTTGCGCGAGACGCAAGCAACGCTTCAGGAGAATCGACCTCTACTTTGGCTGGAGTCATCCTGTCTGAGCAAGTTGGCTCGTTGAGTGAAGAATCCCCGTCGCTTTAGCGCGGAGAGTGTCAATCCCATCATTGATCAACCATGGCCCGGTTTGCTCGTCGGGGCTTTCCATCTAGGGATGTGTGGCGCGAAGACGCACAGCGCGGCACATCACGGGATCTGGGCAACAATCCCCCCCAGCCCCCTTATCGGGTAGGGAGCGATCGCGTCAACTCCACCCCAAACAACGTCTTCAGCCCCAATCGTTCAAACCACGGCACACCGAGACCCCAGGCCATTTTTTGGATAAAATAAGCCTCAAAAGCGGCTTTTGTCCAATTCACCCAGGGGCCTTGCATCGCCACGGAAAACCGCCGATCCTGCGGGTTCGGATGTCCCAGCACCGGCACAGCCATATAGGCAATGCCGGTATCCCCAAACTCTGCAAAACAGAGGGCTTCTAGGGTGGCGGTGGTTGTGGGGGACTTTAATTCTCCCAATTCCACGGCAATATTGTGGGCTACGGCCAACCCCATCGCCTCGGTCATTTCCCCGCTTTTCGGCAGACCAATGGGGACAGGGGTTTGATCCGGTTGCGTGAGTTCCACCGCCACACCCAACGCATAGATATTTGAGAAGGTGTGATGCCGACCATCGGGACGGGTGGCAATAAAGCCCTTGGCGTTACCCAAGTTCGGGGTGTTGCGGATGAAGGATGCACCTAAAAAGGAGGGCAAAATCATCGCATAGTGAAAGGGAAAGCTCTTGCCATCGGCGGTGTGAATGGTGTGGGGTTCAATGCGGCTAATTTCCGCATTGGTGATGGACTGAATGCCCCGTTTTTTCATCAGGTCAGCGGTGAGTTGTTCGGCATTTTTAATCCCCGATACGCCTAAGTGACCCACATAGGGTTCTGGGGTGATGTAGGTGATGGGGGCGCGATCGCGCAACCCTCGGCGGCGTAACTCCCAATCCGCCATCAACATAAACTCATAGGCCGGGCCAAAACAGCCCGCCCCCGGCGCAGCCCCCACCACCAAGGGCCCCGGATTGGCTAAAAATGCTCGCCAGGCTGCCCTCGCAGTCAAGGCATGATCCGGCGTACAGACGGAATGGGTATAGCCGCCATGGGGGCCAAGTCCCGGAATGGCATCGAGATTGAGCGCGGCCCCGGTGGCGATCGCCAAATAGTCATACTGCAACGTCTGCCCATGGGCAAAGGTGATCACCTGCTGATGGGGATCAAGCTGCACCACCCCACTTTGCACCAACTCCAAATGATGCCGCCGCGCCAAGGTTGCCAAATCCAACTGCACATGATCCAAAGGGTTTAAATCCAGCGCCACCCGAATCAACCCCGGAATAAACGTAAAATTCGGTTCCTGAGACACCAACACCACCCGATGTCCCGCCGATAAATAATGCCGTAACTCATAGGCCGTCGGTAAACCGCCCAGCCCCGCACCGATTACAACTACTGTAGCCATTTTCTTATTGACTGATTATTTGATTAGATGGTAATATAATAACATCATCAGATTAAAAACAAAACATCACACACACCATGTATCATTTCAGTAAAATTGTTTCTCTCAGTTTTGACGATGCCAGCGCCGCCGTCACCGCATCCCTCCAGGAAGCTGGTATGGGCGTGCTGACGGAAATCAACGTCCAAGGGGCGCTCAAGAAAAAATTGGATGTCAATTTCCGCCGCTATCAAATCTTGGGGGCTTGCCATCCCGGTATTGCCCATCGGATGCTCGAAACCGATGATAAAGCGGGTGTTCTCTATCCCTGCAATGTTGTTGTTCAGGAACATGAGGATGGCCGCGTCGAAGTCTCTGCCATTGACCCCTTAATGATGTTTTTGATGGTTCACAGCCCTGCCGCCAAAGAAATTGCCCTCGAAGCCAGCACAATGATGCGCGATGTCATCGATCGCCTCCCCACCGCTGCCCCTGTCCCCGCCTAACCCTGACCAGCAACGCCAAATCTACCCAAACCTCCTCAGCATTAGCGCATCCGTCCCCCCTGATCATGCCGATCCTGGCTCGGATGCGCCATCCAAGTTTAGGTGCTGAGGGAAATGTGGCTCTCCTGTTTAATTATTCACAAGACTTCTCACAATGTGGAACTTTTTAGAATCCCTGCAAAAAAATCTGGTGTGGTCGATTCCGGCGGTGATGATTGCCGGTTTAATTTTTGGCAGTGTAACCGACCCCATGTTTCTGAAGGCGGGGATTATTCCCCTCACCTTTTTGATGGTGTATCCAATGATGATTAACCTCCAAGTGGCGAAAGTGTTCATGGGGGGGAATTTGCGCTTGCAATTGGTGACACAACTGATCAACTTTGCGATTATTCCCTTTTTAGCCTTTGGGTTAGGTAAGCTCTTTTTTGCAGATCAACCCCTGGTAGCCTTGGGTTTATTATTAACCTCCCTCTTACCCACCAGTGGCATGACCATCTCCTGGACAGGGTTTGCGAAGGGAAACCTGAATGCAGCGGTACAAATGACGGTAATTGGCTTAATTCTTGGCTCCTTAGCCACTCCCTTTTATGCCAAGTGGCTGATGGGAACAGTGGTGGAAATTCCCTTAGTGGATGTGTTTAAGCAGATTGTCACCATTGTGTTTTTACCGATGCTTTTGGGTGTGGTGACTCGGATGGCGATTATCCGGGTGTGGGGTCAAGACCGCTATCAAAAGAACCTCAAGCAAAAATTTCCGGTGTTTTCCAGTCTTGGCGTGTTGGGGATTGTGTTTGTGGCGTTGGCCTTGAAAGCGACGGCCATTGTCAATAATCCAGGGGCTTTGCTGGGGTATTTTGTCCCCTTGGCAATTATTTATGGGGTGAATTTTGCCTTGAGTACGATAGTGGGTAAGCTATTTTTTGAACGGGGAGATGCGATCGCCCTTGTTTACGGAACCGTAATGCGGAATTTGTCCATTGCTTTGGCGATCGCCATCACTGTATTTGGCCCGAAAGATGGCTCAGAAATTGCCCTAATTATCGCCATGGGCTACATCATCCAAGTCCAAGCCGCTGCTTGGTATGTGAAATTCACCAATCAATTTTTTGGTGCGCCAGCTACAGAAGGGGTTTAATTTTGCCAATTCCCAAAGCTGAGGGCGTATCTTTTAGTCGTTACGACCAACGCTTGTCATAACAGGTCTTCATCATTTAAGGTGATCAGCTAAATTTACGCAAAATTGAAACCTGATAGGGGCGAAAAATTTTTCGCCCCTACGCTAATTTCGGTATCCAATCGAGCCAATTTTACCCTATTTTCCGAAGACCCTCGTAACGACTTTAGTCATTCACTCCCTACTGACACAACCGCCCAGAACCTGCATCCACATCAGAACAAGGGTGATTGGGGGTTGCCGCACTACTATCACGATAAGGTCGCACTTTCGCATCCCGAACTTGACTATTTGCCGTTAAACCAAACCGCGTTCCTGAAGGCTGATGAACATTCTGAATCCATTCAAAAACATTCTCTCCCGCCAAAGGTGCAGGAAGAAAATTGCTACCATCACGGCGCATTGTGGTGGCATGAACCAGATGGCTACAGGTGGGCGTAGCCATCCCAGCTAAGGGCTTACGGGAACAGTTGCGATCAAAAATCGAATTACGCAAGGTAATATTCTGATGGCGAATATTCCCCCCGACAAAATCCGAATTCAAATAGATCGCTCCAGAGGTTTCATGATTCGCCTCATTACGGACAAACGTTGTGTAATTGATCACAACGCGACTCTCTAAACCTGTGGCTAATAACATCGCGCCCCCCCCGGTTTCATTCTTTTCGGGATCGGGAACGCGCCCCGCTTTATTATCTGTAAATGTGACTTGGTTCAAATTGAGGTGAAGATTCGCCCGACCACCGCCAGCCCAGAGCGCACCGCCCTCTTGATCCGCAGCATTTTCTGCAAAAACAACATTCACAATTTGCGTGTTAGATTGCGCCCCAGCATGGGCTAAACGAATCGCTCCGCCGCTACCAATGCCCTGACTATCAATCAAAGCCTCATTGCGATAAAATGTCGAGTTACGAATGATTGCATTTACACCATTGCCTTGAGAAATAAATGCTGCTCCCCCTTCGTGATAAGCCTTGTTACCTTCAAAACGGGAGCCTTGGATTAAAATGGGGTTCTGTTTATTGAGGGCATCAAAGGTATAAATTGCACCACCACTGCCATTAAAATTTTGACCGACACGGGTGGTGTTATTCCGAAATGTGGAATTGGTAATCCGTAGATCGCTCGTATGGGACATGATCGCTCCTCCCTGATTAGCGGTATTACCAATAAATTGGCTATTGTTAATCACAAGGGCTGCTTGATAATTCCCACAAATTGCACCGCCCCTCGCCCCGTTGTTGCTTTCCAGGATGACATTATTTAAGGTGAGTGTTCCACGAGTAATGTGGATTGCGCCCCCTTCACAGCTAAAGCTAGCCACAGGGTTAGGAACACTGCCCCCCCGTAGCTTGAGATTTTGGAGGGTCAGGTTTTGATTGGCAAGGCGAAAGAGACGGGTACGGTTTTGGCCGTTGATCGTCAAGTTTGGGCTGTTTCTGCCATTGAAACTTAGGGTTTTGCCCAGTTGAATTTCTGCGGCAAGGTTGATGGTGGTATTGGCAGGGCATTGAAAGTTAATTTGGCTGCCGTTGGGGGTGCTGTCGATCGCCCGCCGCAGGCCGGCTTCATCGCATTGCGTTAGGGTCGTGGTTTGGGCTTGGGCTGGGTTGGAGCAGGCGAGGGTGAGGGCGGTGATCAAGAGTAGGGGAGAATAGCGGGCGATCGCACCGAGATGGAAGTTCATCAATTTTTTCAGTAAAGGGACAGGAAAACGAGATGGGCAGATTTAGTCTGAACTAAATCGCTCCAAATTTTCCTTAAGGATTGTGAAGAAAAACCCTCAGTAAATGTTGCCCAAGGGGGGACAATTTAAGGGCTGGCTGGCGGTGAAACTTTAAAGCGGATTAATTGTGGTAGCGATCGCCTCCTCCAATAATCCTAACCCCTCCTCCAAGGTTTCAATCTGAGCGAGGCGATCGCGCCACACCCCCGCCCCCACAAACCCCTTACAATACCAAGCTAAATGTTTACGGGCTTGATAAATTCCCCGTTGGCCCTTGTAATCCCATAAGCCCATCAAATGTTCCTTCGCCCAAGTTAATCGGGTTGTAATATCCGGCTCCGGCCATCGCTCCCCCGTTTTTAAAAAATGATCAATTTCCCCCACCAAAAAGGGATAACCCAGCGTCCCCCGCGAACACATCACCCCATCGGCCCCCGTCTGGATTAAACAATCCACCGCCGCCTCTACCGAAAAAATATCCCCATTGGCAATCACCGGAATCTTGACCGCTTGCTTGACTTTGCCAATCCAATCCCAACGGGCCGCCCCCGTATAGCCCTGTTGCCGCGTCCGGCCATGGATCATCAACATTTGCGCCCCTGCCCCCTCCAACCGTTGGGCAAAATCGAGAATCGTAATCTCCTCCTCATCCCACCCTAAGCGGGTTTTCACCGTCACCGGCACATCCACCGCCGCCACCACCGTTTTAACGATCGCCTCCGCCACTTCCGGCTGTCGCAACAGCGAAGATCCGCCCCCCCGTTTCGTAATCTTATTCACCGGACAACCCATATTAATATCAATAGTATCGGCCCCTTCCGCCACCGCTTTACGGGCTGCTTCCCCCATAAAATCGGGGCGACAATCAAAGAGTTGAATACTAATCGGTTGCTCACCGGGATCAACGCGCATCATCTGGGGCAAGTTACGCAGGTGGTGAATTTCCGTCGCGCTCACCATTTCTGTGTAAAGCATTGAGGTCGGGGCATAGCGACGCACTAAGCGACGAAATACCAGATCGGTCACGCCAGAAAGAGGGGACTGGAAAACGCGGCTGTGGATTTGGAAGGGGCCGAGGGTGAGGGGGGGAGCGAGGCGGGTTTGCAATTCAGGGGTGAGCATGGGGAATTGAGCAAAACAATATGGATCGGAAATCTGGTGTTAGCCTTGATCTGTGGGGGGGCGAAAAATGTTTGTGCCTCCGGCAAGCTTACGCCAACGCCCCTACAGCTTTGCACAATCTCATGAAGGGGATTCCATCGGAGCGCAAAAAACTGGGTGCTGCTTGGCAACACCCAGTTCAAAACTTCCTATTCCGTGGGTTTAAACGTGGTTCACGATTAATCAATGTGAACGCCGCGATAAACCCGGTTGTGGGCATGATTCACCCGTGCATGTTTTTGGTGTAAGGTTACTTTCACGCCGCGATAAGTTCCTTCCGTCGGCACATCTTGAGCCGGAACAGTGGTGTTATGGGCGTTGTAACTATGACCACGATAAAAGAGTTTCATGGATCGCCTCCTATTTGGATGGTGTAGGGAATATGAGGCGCGTTCCTTCAGAGTTGTTAAAGCTCTTACTTCCGTCCCAGGGATCTGAGATGAACGATTTATAACTTCCTTTCTGTATCAATAGTTACAGTTTTTTGGGGCGATGTCAAGGGGTGGGGGGGGAAATCCTTCAATTTTCCTGTGGGGGGAGGCTGTGGGGAAGATATTTATGCTTTCTTGAGGGATTAAACGGATTGGGGAACAAGGCAGCCGT
>NZ_JAYGHW010000035.1:0-5619 GCF_034932185.1 Spirulina sp. CCNP1310
CCTTTCATTTGGGTCATAGAGAAGGTGATGCCATTCTATCATAGTCATTGCGGCTAAAGCCGCCGAGTCGCTTTTCCGCCCCGCTCTAAAGAGACGGGGCTACCAAGCTCCCGAGTTTTTATCGTGTTGGAATTAATGTTTAACGGGGGGGCGATCGCCCTGTGGAATTTTGCCGGTGTTGCTCAGGGCATGACAAAACATCAAACCCTTGTGGGAGGGATCACCATTGAAACCGCCGGTTTTTATAATATCGGCTTCCAATGGACACGCCCCTTCCTCACCAGCCCCACCCCCCCAGCCAATACGTCGGCAATTTACGCTTAGAGCCAGTCCCCACCCCTGTCTCTGAACCGACAGGGGCTGTGGCGTTATTGTTGATGGGGGGTTTGGGCTTAAGCCAATGGGTACAGCGGAAATCGGCTCAAGAGCAGCGGTCATTTGGCAAAAATCCCGTTAGGGTGGAAGCAGGGGGAAGTTGGATGGGCGATAATTCCGCTCACAGGCATCAACGACCCCCTTAACCCCTCCTTTCACTTCTGACCCTCTCCTATGTTTAAGCGCACCGTTCTCCTCTTTTGGACTTTGTTCCTCACCACCCTCCTGCTGATGGCGGGAGTGAGCCAAGCCCAGCGGCCTCTAGTGGAGATTGACACCGTTGCCGATGCCATTAACCAAATGGAGAAGGAATGGGCCCGAGACTATGGTGATTACTTCGGTATTCCCATGCTCGATCTCGATACCCATGTGGAAGCCGTCGCTGAAACGCTGCGGGAACTGGAGGAAACTACTGGCCGCAAAGCCGCCGTTCTCTGGTTGATGTCCACACCAAAATATTTAAACCTTGCCCTCACCACCCCCGACACCCTTGCCACCAGTAGTGATATTTTCAGCGCCGATGCGGCAAGTTTAGAGCGGACGTTGCGAGCCTTCCAGCGGGGTGTTAGTAATCCCCGCCGTAGTAATGCCTATCAAGCACCCGCCGCTCAACTTTATGATTGGATTATTGCCCCCGTTGTGGATGTTTTACGACGGGATCAGATCGATATTTTGTTAATTTGTGGCGGTAAAGGACTGCGGGCGATTCCCTTTGGGGCATTGTATGATACGGCCCGCAACCAGTTTTTAATTGAACAGTTTAGCCTTGCTCAAATTCCCGCCTTTAACCTCCTCCAAACCGGCCACCATTCCTTAAAAGATGCTCAAGTTTTAGCGATGGGTGCATCGGAGTTTACGGAATTGCCCGATTTGCCCGGTGTTGAAGCGGAGTTGCAATCGATTCCCCTACCCCGTTGGCAAAGTCGCGCCTTTTTAAATACGGAATTTACCCCCGATCGCCTCCGTCAAGAACAGGCGGATTGCAACTGTGAAATTGTCCATCTCGCCACCCATGCAGAGTTCCGCCCCGGCACACCGGATAACTCCTATATTCAATTTTTTGATCAACCCTTGGGTTTAGATCAGGTGCGGCAATTGGGTTGGGGGGATCCGCCGGTAGAGTTGGTGGTGTTGAGTGCCTGTGAAACGGCGAGCGGTGATCAGGATGCAGAATTGGGGTTTGCGGGGTTGGCGGTGCAGTCGGGGGCAAAGTCGGCGTTAGCGAGTTTGTGGCTCATTAGCGATTTAGGCACAGTGGGGATCATGGGGGAGTTTTACCACGGTTTGCAAACGGCCCCCACGAAGGCCGATGCTTTGCGCCAAGCTCAGTTAGCGATGTTGCGGGGGGATGTGGCGATCGCCAATGATCAAATCCAAACCCGTAGCGGTGGCATTGAGCTAACGCCGGAGATTCTCGACTTCACCCAAGAGGGGCAAACCTTCACCCATCCCTATTATTGGGCGGCTTATACCCTGATTGGCAATGCTTGGTAAAGATGTTGCTTGTTGTGCAGACTTAACTCTGCACAACAAGCAACGGGTTATGGATCAGTTTGCTCTTGTTTCTGCAAATAATGAACTTGGGTGGGATAGGCGAATTCAATGCCTGCCGCTGCGAAGGCTTCAAAGAGGGCAAAATTAATCTGTTGCTGGCAATTCATATAACTGTTGAAATCGCCGGTATTGACTAAATAGACCACTTCATAATTGAGGCTGAAATCTCCGTAGCTGGCGAAATGGGCGCGTTCAAAGGTAACGCCTTCAACCCCTTGAATAATCTCCTCAATCATGGCGGGAATCTGTTTTAATTTTTCCGCCGGAGTTTCATAGATCACGCCGAGGGTAAACACAATCCGCCGCTGCTCCATCCGTTTAAAGTTGCGAACGCGGGAACTGGTGAGATCAGTATTGGCGAGAATTAATTGCTCTCCGCTAATACTTTTTAATCGCGTGGTTTTAATGCCAATTTGCTCCACTGTGCCGAGATAATCCCCGACAATGATAAAGTCCCCAATGCTAAAGGGGCGATCAAAAACAATGGAAAAGTAGCTAAATAGGTCTTGTAAAATTCCTTGGGCAGCAAAGGCGATCGCCAACCCCCCAATCCCTAAACTGGCCACCATCGCCGAAATATCAAAGCCTAAGTTATCCAGCAGAAACACAAAACCCACCGCCCAAAAAATCGCCCGAATAAAGGGGGTGAGGACATTAAAGCTTTGCTCAAGTTCCGGGTTTCCTTTCCTAATCAGGTAGGCTCTCACGAGGTATTCACTGAAACGAGAGAGGAATTGAATGCCTGTGACGGTGGCGAGGATGACCGCTAGGACTTTCAGGGTTTGACCGAGGATGGGATGGAGGTTGAGGTTGGCGATCGCAATATACACCGTGCCGATATAAAGCAGGCGCATCAGGGGTTGGCTAAAAATATTGATCAATCGCTGATCAAGGGGGGATTGTTGTTGTTTGGCCCAGCGTTGGAGGGAGCCAAGCACAATACTGCGAACAATTTGGATCAGGATAAAACCGGCGATGAGGATGGCGATCGCCATCCCGTAGGCAGCAAAGGTATTATTCAAAAATACCTGATGGAGAAAGGGCATAAATCAGTCCTGAAAAACTTGCAATCTTTACCGTAGAAAAAACTGGCAAGATTTGTCATCTATCTCCAGAGAGAAAAATCTTTTTAGGCAAAAATTGCCCTCGCTGTTTCCGGGGTTGGGGTTTCTGGTACTTGGGCAAGGGCGGCCAGTACCACCTCCACCCCTGCCCCCGGTTGATAGGCATTTTCCGTTAAAAAACGCTTCCAAGCCTTCGTTCCCGGTTGACCGCTAAACAGTTGCAAACAATGGCGGGTGATTTGACTAATTCGTCCCCCTTGCTCTACCCAATGGGCTAGATAAGGAACCATCCCCCGGATCACCTCATGGCGGGAGGGGATGGCGTGAAAGTCTTCCCAAAACTCCTGATCTACCGTGGCAAACAAATAGGGATGATCATAGGCGGCCCGGCCAATCATCACCGCATCCACATGATTTAATTGTTCCCGCACTTGGGCTAATTCGGTGATGCCGCCGTTGATTTCAATCGTTAAGTGGGGGAAATCCTGTTTCAAACGATAGACGAGATCATAACGGAGGGGGGGAACGGTGCGATTTTCCTTGGGGCTGAGGCCCTGGAGCCAGGCTTTGCGGGCATGGACGCTAAACTGTTGGCAACCGGCTGCTGCTACCGTGGCAACGAAATGGTGTAAATCGGTGTAGCGATCGCATTCATCCACACCAATCCGATGTTTAACGCTAATGGGAATCTGCACTGCTGCTCCCATGGCTGCCACCGCCGCCGCCACCCGTTCCGGCTGCTGCATTAAACAGGCCCCAAAGTTGCCACTTTGGACGCGGGGGCTAGGGCAACCCACATTTAAATTCACGCCATCATAGCCCCAATCCTCGGCAATCCGCGCACAGGCTGCCAAATCCTGGGGATCATCCCCCCCCAATTGTAAAATCAGGGGGTGTTCTTCGGGGTGAAAATCGAGAAGTTTGGGGCGATCGCCCCTTAATACCGCCGCCGTCGTCACCATTTCCGTATAGAGCAACGTCCGCCGGGAAATTTGGCGGAGAAAATAACGAAAGTGGCGATCGGTGCGCTCCATCATCGGGGCCACACTGACGGGATAGAGGGTGTTCATTCGCTTTTGCTGATCTCGCAATCCTGAATTATTCTACGACTCCCCTCTCCCAGATTTTGAGAGAGGGGCTGGGGGTGAGGGGTTGGGGGCGAAAAATTTTTCGCCCCTACAATGGTTTTTCTCTCGATATTCATAGTTTTACCCGTGTTAACCAGGCTTGAGTTTCTCCCTGATTGACCACATAGAGATCCGTTGCTAATATTGCATCCATGCAATAGCCTAATTGTTTCTCTAGGTTAACTGATCCGCGATTCCCTTGGAGATCAAACTGATAAAGCCAAGGTTCCCCCGTTGTACTAGAACCCATCACCCAAGAGGTTGGGCCGGTTTGGAGCAGATTGGCCACGGTTCCCGGTGCGGTGAGGGGTTGTTGTTGGAGCGTAACCTGTTGCCCTTGGGGATTGTATTGAGCTAACCAGAGGGCGGGGCCTTTCAGGGGTTGCTCATTGAGGCTTTGGCTCGTTGTGCCGCTGACCGAGGGGTGATTATCTTCATCGACGGCGATCGCCCCCACAGGTGTAACCAAGGCATCCCCAATCGGGGTAATCCACCGTTGAATCCCTTCACTGCTATAGCGGGCGAGCCAACTATCATGGCTATCGGTGCGCTCGGCAATGGGCATGAGGGTATTGCCCGCCACATAGACGGTAATTTTGGCGAATTTGGTGCGGGCAGTGGGGTCTTCCCCGATGACAATTTTAGTTGTGGTGTTTTCCTGGTGTTTGCCCAAGGAAGTCCACCAAAGGCGATCGCCCTTGGGGTCATATTTCGCCAGCCAAGCCTCTCCCTCCTGGCCTGAGGGGAGATTAAACCCAGTGAGATAGATATCCCCACGGGGATCGAGGGCGAGGCTGCTGGGTTGTTGGGGGTGAATACTTTGGAGGATTTTCAGCCATTGCACTTGCCCCTTAAGGTTACATTGCGCTAACCACACCTCCGGGGTCGGTTCGCTGTCCCCCTCTGTAGGACTGTAGGCGGTTCCCACAAGATAGAGAAAGCCGTTGGGATCATGGGCGATCGCCTGGGGTTGGAGGTGGCGATCGCTGCTTCCCTCACTCTCCAATGCACAGCGCCACAAACTCGCCCCTTCGAGATCATGGGCAGCGACCCAAGCAAGGGGCGGATCTACCGTAGGTTGGTGGCCGGTGAGGTAGAGGGTTTGGGCATGATCGGAGGCAATGCCCCCCACCTGATCTAATTCCACCCCATCTAATGCCTTCATCCATTCAATCTTGATGCTATCCATAATCCCTATGCCTGCTCACCAACCCCCCAATTTTAAAGGCTGAGGGCAGGATCAGCGTGGGCAATAGGCATGGGTTTTATCGGATTATGCAAAACTGTAGGGGGTGTAGGGGCGAAAAATTTTTGTGCCTCCGGCAGGCTTACGCCAACGCCCCTAAGCAGATCAACGCTACAATTGGATTGCCTTGACACTCCCCGCGCTAAAGCGACGGGGATTCTTGGTTCATCGACCGGACTTAACTGAGCAGGATTGCTCCAACCCAGCCAGAGGTCTAATCTCCCCAAGCGTATAACTTCCCGTTTGCCCCACG
>NZ_JAYGHW010000036.1:0-2905 GCF_034932185.1 Spirulina sp. CCNP1310
TTCTAGGTAAGCGCCATCTCAAAATAAGTAGGCAGCGTCAAGATTTTGCTGTGAAGTTGGCAAGATGCGTAATCCGGTCTAACGACTTGGTGGCTTACGAAGATTTGAGAATCAGGAATATGGTGCGAAATCACAGCCTTGCCAAATCGATTAGCGATGCTTCTTGGTATCAGTTTCGGGTGTGGTTGGAATATTTTGGCAAGGTGTTCGGCAAAATCACTGTTGCTGTTCCAAAGCCAGGAATGCTCTCGCTGCGGTGCCATTGTCCAGAAGACTTTATCCACTCGAACTCATGTTTGTCGATGTGGATGTGTGATGGACAGGGATCATAATGCAGCGAGAAACATCCTCAGTCGGGGATTGAGTACGGTAGGGCATACCGGAACTTTTGCGCGAGACGCAAGTAACGCTTCAGGAGAATCGACCTCTACTTTGGCTGGAGCAATCCTGTCTGAGCAAGTTGGCTCGTTGAGTGAAGAATCCCCGTCGCTTTAGCGCGGAGAGTGTCACATCATGCCCATGCCGCCCATGCCACCCATGCCACCCATGCCACCCATGCCGCCCATGCCGCCCATGCCAGCATCACCACCAGCACCGGCAGGTTCCGGTTTTTCCACGACGAGGGCTTCCGTTGTCCAGACCATCCCGGCAATGGATGCGGCGTTTTGCAGAGCAGAACGCACCACCTTAGCGGGGTCGATGATCCCGGCGAGGATCATGTCTTCGTAGGTGTTGGTGACGGCGTTGTAGCCAATGTTGCCATCGCGATCGCGCACATTTTCCACCACCACAGAGCCTTCCACCCCGGCATTATCTGCCAACTGGCGCAGGGGTTCTTCCAAAGCACGGGCAACGATATCCGCCGCCACCTGCTCTTCGGGGTTCGTCAGCGTTGCTTTATATTCCAACGCCTTAATCACTAAGCGGATCAGCGTTGTGCCACCACCGGCAACAATACCTTCTTCCACCGCCGCTTTCGTCGCGTTGAGGGCATCTTCAATGCGCAGCTTCCGGTCTTTCAATTCCGTTTCCGTCGCTGCCCCGACTTTAATCACGGCTACACCGCCCGCCAGTTTCGCGATCCGCTCTTGGAATTTTTCCTTATCGTAATCCGACTCGGTGGTTTCCAACTGTTTGCGGATTTGGGTGATGCGTTTTTGCACATCATTGGTGAAATCCCCCGTGGCGACAATCGTTGTATTTTCTTTGTCGAGGGTGATTTTGCGAGCTTTACCAAGCATTTCCAGCGTCACGGTTTCCAAGCTCAAGCCCACTTCTTCAGAGATGACGCGGCCCCCGGTGAGGACGGCGATATCTTGGAGCATTTGTTTGCGGCGATCGCCAAACCCAGGGGATTTAATCGCCGCCACATTCAACACCCCACGGGCTTTATTGACCACCAACGTGGCCAGGGCTTCCCCATCCACATCTTCGGCAATAATCAACAGCGGATTACCGGAGCGGGCCACCCGTTCGAGGACGGGAACCAGGTCAGAAATAGAACTGATTTTTTTATCGGTAATCAGCACCACCGGGTTTTCAAAATCAACAATTTGCCGCTCTTGATCGGTGATGAAATAGGGAGAAATGTAGCCGCGATCGATCTGCATCCCTTCCACGACTTCCATTTCCGTGGCCATGGATTTAGACTCTTCGACGGTAATCACCCCATCTTTCGTCACCTTATCCATCGCTTCCGCGATCATCCGGCCCACTTCAGCATCATTCCCCGACGAAACCGCCGCCACTTGGGCGATCGCATCCCCCTCCACAGGTTTAGCCATCGCTTCGATTTCTTGGATCAAGTGGGTGATGGTTTTATCCAGACCCCGCTTGAGGGCAACGGGATTCGCCCCGGCAGCAACGTTTTTCAAGCCTTCGCGGATCAGGGCTTGGGCGAGAACGGTAGCGGTGGTCGTGCCATCGCCAGCGAGATCCTTCGTCCGAGAAGCCACTTCACGGATTAGGCGAGCGCCGGTATTTTCGAGGGGATCTTCGATTTCAATTTCTTTGGCAACGGTGATCCCGTCGTTAACGATCTGGGGAGCGCCAAACTGTTTTTCGAGGAGAACGTTCCGACCCCTGGGGCCAAGGGTAATCCGTACCGCATTGGCCAGGGTGTTCACGCCTCGCTCTAGGGCGCGACGGGATTCTTCTTTAAAAGCAATAATCTTAGCCATTTTCTTCGTTTTGATCACGAGTTCATTAGTCAATTTAGCACTCTCTTGGAACGAGTGCTAAATTTGCCCATTTAGGCTATGGGTAGGGGCTGAAACGCTCACAGAGCAAGGGTTTTGCTTAAATAGGATCCTCAAGATCGGGGTAGATCAACCCTTGTCAACCAGCCTCCATGGTGCAATTCCCGAACCGATCGCCCCACAATACCCAGATCACCCACCCCACAGCCCATCATTCCGTTGCCCGTGCTAAAATGATAATCGTTCTTACTTGACTCCCGATGGCATACCCTCTCCGGGTATTGGCATAGTCGCCTTTTGAAGAAAGGCGTATCGGCATGGCTCCGATTCTTGCCAACTGATGACCCTCAAATCAAACTCACCCATGACCCTATTCATTGCACCGAACGGCATCATTAATATGGATTAATGCGAGTGCCGGGTTTTACTCACAATATTGTCCAAAGTTTAAAACAGCAGCATATTTGCGCTGAAGTTGATAAAAGTGACTCATGCTTAAGCAAACAAATTCGCAACTCTGAACTCGATAAAATCCCGTTTACGATAATGATTGGTCAACGAGAATTAGACGAGCAAAATCGGGTACATCTCAGTTAGGAGATGAGTATAATTACTCAGACCAAGTATATGATTGTAATCCAATTAAGCCGTCAGTGCCCCATTCAGGTACGCACACCTATGCTTTAACACCTTTGGCACATTCTCCC
>NZ_JAYGHW010000037.1:0-724 GCF_034932185.1 Spirulina sp. CCNP1310
GCTGAACTCAACAGCATGGCTCGCCAAGCATCCGCAGAAAGAGCCTGGAGTACAATCTCGCGATTCTACGAAAACTGCAAGCAGGGTATCCCCGGAAAAAAGGGATTCCCCTCCTTCAAGAAAAATAACCGCTCAGTAGAGTACAAAACCTCTGGGTGGAAGTTAGACGAGAATCGCAAGGCAATCACCTTCACCGACAAGAAGGGCATTGGTAGACTAAAGCTCAAAGGCACTCGTGATCTGCATTTCTATCCCATAGAACAGATTAAGCGAGTTCGCCTCATCAAAAGAGCCGATGGCTACTATGTCCAGTTCTGTATTCGTGCAGAACGGACTGAATTCGTTGAACCCTCTGGTCGAGCCATCGGCTTGGATGTTGGACTCAAAGAGTTCTACACTGATAGCAACGGTGAAACAGTGGGAAACCCCCGACATCTCAGGAAAAGTGAATCACGACTCAAGCAGTCGCAGCGCACTGTTTCCAGGAGGAAGAAAGGGGGTCAGAATCGAGCAAAGGCAAGGGTGGTTCTAGGTAAGCGCCATCTCAAAATAAGTAGGCAGCGTCAAGATTTTGCCGTGAAGTTGGCAAGATGCGTAATCCAGTCTAACGACTTGGTGGCTTACGAAGATTTGAGAATCAGGAATATGGTGCGTAATCACAGCCTTGCCAAATCGATTAGCGATGCTTCTTGGTATCAGTTTCGGGTGTGGTTGGAATATTTTG
>NZ_JAYGHW010000038.1:0-602 GCF_034932185.1 Spirulina sp. CCNP1310
GTGGGGATTCGTCCCTACAATGCGATCGCCTTCTCTGGCCCCATCGCCGTCTTCGTCAGCGTCTTCTTAATGTATCCCCTGGGACAATCCAGTTGGTTCTTCGGCCCCAGTTTCGGGGTAGCAGGGATCTTCCGATTCATCCTCTTCCTGCAAGGGTTCCACAACTGGACCCTCAACCCCTTCCACATGATGGGGGTTGCCGGGATTTTGGGCGGTGCGCTGCTGTGCGCCATCCATGGGGCAACGGTAGAAAATACCCTGTTTGAAGACAGCGACCAAGCCAACACTTTCCGGGCGTTCAATCCAACCCAATCGGAAGAAACCTATAGTATGGTGACCGCAAACCGCTTCTGGAGCCAAATCTTCGGAATTGCCTTCAGTAACAAACGGTGGCTGCACTTCTTCATGCTGTTCGTTCCCGTCACTGGACTGTGGATGAGCGCCATTGGTATTGTCGGTTTAGCGTTGAACCTGCGGGCCTACGACTTCGTATCCCAAGAGATTCGCGCCGCCGAAGACCCTGAGTTTGAGACGTTCTACACGAAGAACATTCTCTTAAACGAAGGGATGCGGGCCTGGATGGCTCCCCAAGATCAACCCCA